>DAOOCD010000331.1:0-3560 GCA_035408225.1 Cyclobacteriaceae bacterium
ATTTATGGCAGGGCTTATTTTTTGTTGGATTAATGAGAAAACAGAAAAGCAAACTCTTGAGTTTGCAACTGCTTCTTGCGCAATGAAGCATTCTGTTGAAGGCGATGTAAACGTATGTACTGTACAAGAAATTGATGCAGTTTTGAATGGTAAGAATATTGGTAAACTTTTGCGATAAGGAATGACATTTACTAAGCAACAAATTGTCTCGGCTATGAAGGAGACGGGATTTATTCCTTTGCTCTCTCATAACAATGCAGACGTAGCTCAAAAAGCTATGGAGGCCGCCTATCGCGGAGGCGTGCGGGTGTTTGAGTATACCAACCGACAACCTAATTCATTTGAAGTGTTTACGCACTTACTAAAATCTGCTGAGCGACTTCCTGGTCTGATGCTGGGCATTGGTACCATCATGGATAGGGAAACAACGTTAAAGTTTATTGCAGCCGGAGCACATTTCATTATCTCTCCGATTCTCAATACTGACATGGCAACGGTGTGTGATGAATATAATAAGCTGTGGATACCCGGTTGCGCTACATTAACTGAAATTGTAACAGCACAAAAACACGGGGCTGAAGTAATCAAAGTGTTCCCTGGTTCTGTCTTAGGGCCTCAGTTTGTTTCTTCTATTATTCCAGTAGTTCCAAGCCTTCAGCTCATGATTACGGGTGGTGTTGAGCCAACCGAAAAAAGTTTATCGGCCTGGTTTGGTGCTGGCGCTATGTGTGTAGGGCTTGGTTCCCAGTTGTTTACTAAAGAACTTTTTGAGAAGCAGGATTGGAAAGCGCTGGAGTTAAAAGTCAGGTATGTGCTTGATGTTATTCAAGCGATAAAAAAATCGTAGTCGTATTAGATTCCAGTATAATTAAACGGACTGATTTGTTTTAATTGCTCTTTTAACTCCTTCTTGATATCCAGTCCTTCAATAAATGAATGAATACTTTGTTTGGTAATTTTTTCATTCTTCCGTGTAAGTGCCTTTAAGGCTTCGTAGGGATTTGGATATCCTTCTTTTCGCAGTACCGTTTGAATAGCTTCGGCTACTACGGCCCAGTTTTCGTCCAGATCGTGATCTATAGCGACTTTATTCAGCTCAAGTTTGCTGATCCCCTTCTCCAATGATTTCAAAGCAATAAAAGTATGGGCGAGGGGCACCCCCACGTTTCTCAATACAGTTGAGTCTGTGAGGTCGCGCTGCAAACGGGAGATGGGAAGTTTGGCCGAGAGATGTTCAAAAAGCGCGTTGGCTAAACCCAGATTTCCTTCGGCATTTTCAAAGTCGATAGGATTTACTTTATGCGGCATGGCACTGGAACCAATTTCACCCTCTTTAATTTTTTGCTTGAAGTAATTCATCGCTACATATTGCCACACATCGCGACTAAGGTCAATAAGGATTGTGTTGATTCGTTTCAAATTGTCGAACAGCGCTGCGAGATTATCATAATGTTCAATTTGTGTGGTGGGTTGGCTGCGCGATAAACCCAGTTGTACCGTTACAAACAGATTAGCGAAATGATTCCAGTTGATTTCGGGATAAGCAATATGATGTGCGTTGAAGTTACCGGTCGCGCCTCCAAATTTTGCGGAATAAGGAATAGTGTGTAACAAATCCAATTGTTTGTGGATTCGCTCTACAAACACGTAGACTTCTTTCCCTAACCGGGTAGGTGAGGCGGGTTGACCATGAGTGCGCGCGAGCATAGCAATATCTTTCCATTGTACGGAAAGAGTAGTTAACTCTGCAACTAATTTTTGAAGTGCGGGTTCAAACTCCCGGTCTATGAATTCTTTTAATGAAAGTGGTATTGCCGTGTTGTTGATATCCTGAGAGGTAAGCCCAAAGTGAATGAACTCCTTGTATTCTGAAAGACCCAGGTCATCAAATTTTTTCTTGATAAAATACTCAACCGCTTTTACATCGTGGTTCGTGGTTTTCTCAATCTCCTTGATGGCTGTAGCATCCGTCTCACTGAACGTTTCATACACCCCACGAAGTTTCGTCTCGAGATCTTTTGAAACTCCGGCTAGTTCTGGCAATGCATAGGTAAGCGCAATGAAATACTCAATCTCAACCCGAACCCGATAATACATGAGTCCAAATTCTGAGAAGTAAGCGGCCAGCGGTTTGGTAGTTCCGGAATAGCGCCCATCCAGAGGCGAAATGGCGGTCAAGGAATTTAGTTGCACAGTTACGTATTAAGGTTCAAAAATACGAAAAGGTTTTTGGAATGGTTGGAGATACTCAACCTTCTCCGTACTTAATGGAAACCTGTTGATGTGGAAATCGTATGGGTTCTTTTATAAAGACTCTTTTTGTTAGTTTTGCGCCCCTCATGAATAAGTTTTATATCTCGTCTCTTTTATTGCTCCTTATCAGCAATGGCCTGACTGCCCAAAATAAGCCCGGCATTGATTTGCCCATTACCAAGGCACACGGAGCAATTAAAATAGATGGAATATTAGATGAAGAAGATTGGAAGTCGGCAGGGGCCTCAACTAATTTCTTCCTTAATTACCCGGTGGACTCATTACCTCCAGCCTTTCAAACGGAGGCAAGACTTACATTTGATGACCATTTTTTCTACGTTTCATTTGTTTGTTATGATGACAGCAAACCCACCGTGGTTCAATCGCTGCGAAGAGACTTTGATTGGTCGTTGAATGATAACGTGGGTATGTACCTCGATCCGTTTAATGATTTTACCAATGGATTCTTTTTTACCATCACTCCCTACGGAGTTCAATCTGAAGGTATTATGGCTTACGGTGGGTCGGATCAGGAGCAATCCTATAACAACAGTTGGGACAATAAATGGTATTCGGCTGTGACCCGGCATGAAGACCGTTGGGTAGCCGAACTGGCTATTCCGTTCAAATCATTTCGATATAATCAAAGTCAGCCTAATTGGAACATCACCTTTGTTCGGCAGGACTTAAAACGGAATGAAGTTTCCAGCTGGATAGCCACCCCAATCCAATTCATCCCGGCTTCGTTTGCCTATAGCGGCAAATTGCAATGGCAGAGTCCAGCTCCTCATGCAGGCACTAACATTTCATTAATCCCTTATGCAGTAACTTCTTCTTCAAAGGATAATGAAGATGGAACTTCCGAAAATACATTCAATGCGGGGTTTGATGCAAAGGTGGCAATTACACCTTCCCTAAACCTTGACCTCACAGTGAATCCTGATTTTTCTACCGTAGAGGTTGATAAGCAAGTAATCAATCTGACCCGCTTTGAATTTCAGTTTCCTGAGCGAAGGCAATTCTTTTTAGAGAACAGTGATCTTTTTTCAGCACCCGGGTTCACTTCACTTACGCAACCTTTCTTTTCACGAAGAATTGGATTAGCCGCGGATACAGCAGATAATCTGACTCGGGTTCCAATTTTGTTTGGTGCCCGCATTAGTGGAAAATTAGGTCCTAAATGGCGCGTAGGGCTTATGAATATGCAAACCAAAGAGACAAAGACCTTGGGGTTGCCGGCTCAGAATTATACAGTGGCTGTATTACAGAAGCAAATCCTCGAGCGATCGAATTTTGATGTCTTTCTT
>DAOOCD010000332.1:0-3558 GCA_035408225.1 Cyclobacteriaceae bacterium
TTAATCTCTTTTCCTTCATGGCGCATTTCTTTTACCAGGTTGCGGAAAGGACTGGGCACATATAAAATTCGCCCCCGTTTTAATTCAATGCTTTTTAATACTACCTCAGCATTCACCAGCGATCGGTCCACTAAATCGGGAATGGGTAGGGTGGGTGGCGTAATGCGGTTAAGGGAAACATAAATAACCCGGTTAATTTTAACCTGCGAACCAGGCTGTGGAAATTGGCGCAATACTGCCAAAGGAGGAAACTCGGATGAGTAAGCGGAGTCATTTACAGCGTAACGCAAGTCATGTTCTTTTAAAAAGACTTCCAACTCTTCAACACTCATTCCCTTCAGGTCGGGTACGGTAATCGACTCGCCATGGTTGGTGATCGCTGGCAAATAGATATAGAAGTAAATAACAGACAGAACCAGAATAGTTCCAAAGGTAATGCCGATGCTTGCCAGCAAACTGCCGATCGAACTACTTTTAAAAAGAGATCGCAACTTCATTTTCTAAAAGTTTAATGCCGACTGATAATCTCTTTCAATGCGTTTCGATTTTTTATACCGCTCTTCAGCCAGTTCGGCAAGGCGGGTAATCAAATCGGTAAACGAAATGCCGCGCTCCTTCCACATCATCGGAAACATACTGGAAT
Source organism: Cyclobacteriaceae bacterium (assembly GCA_035408225.1). Taxonomy (GTDB): domain Bacteria; phylum Bacteroidota; class Bacteroidia; order Cytophagales; family Cyclobacteriaceae; genus ELB16-189. Next base: position 644 of record DAOOCD010000332.1, read on the forward strand.
TGGTAAAGCCAGGAATCGTGTTGATTTCGTTAACGTACACTTCTCCCTTCTTGGTCAGGAACAAATCCACACGCGAAAAATCCTCGCAGCCCAAAGCCTGATACGCCTTTACAGATACAGTCCTTATTTTTTCTGCAATTGAACTTTCTAGCTTAGCGGGTACATCAATAGATACTGCCGCGCCATCCACATACTTTGCATCGAACGTATAGAACTCGTAATTACTACTGATGATGATCTCACCGGGCATGGAAGCCAGGGCCGGATCATTGCCCAGGATAGCGCATTCAATTTCGCGCCCTTCGATAAATTCTTCAAACAATACGCAATCATCATATCGATACGAATCCTGCAGCGCTTTGGTAAAATCTGCCTTGGATTTTACTTTCGATACCCCAACCGAAGAACCCAGGCTGGCCGACTTCACCATAAAGGGAAGACCTAATTGCTTTTCAATCTCCTCAAACGTGAACTGCTTTTTATCTGTATAGTAGGAATACAGAAAATTGTTTACAGGAAGTCCGGCTTCCTTTAAAAGTCGTTTGGCAACCAGCTTACTCATGGACATAGCCGAGCCTGCCACCCCAGTGCCGATCATCGGTATATCCATCGCCTTAAGCAAGCCCTGGATGCTGCCATCCTCACCATCCGTGCCATGCAAAACAGGAAATACAAGGTCAACCTTGAATGAATTTCCAGTCCTGGTAATAAACGATGGGGATGCCGGGTTTAATTGTAGAGAAAGTTCATCACCCGTTTCTATCTCTTTTGAAATGGTTTTGGTTTTATACCATGTACCACCAAGCGAGATGCCGATCGGAACAGGCTCAAAGCGGGTAAGATCAATGTATTGAAAAATATTGCGAGCCGAATTGATAGAAACCCCATGTTCTACCGATCTACCGCCATAGAGAATTGCGATTTTCTTTTTACTCATTCGTTAAAATCAAAACCCAAAGATGTCCATGTTTAGCTGGATTTCCGCATGAAAATATGCAAAATCGCATAATATCCGACAGGATTATGAGGGGTCAGTTCCCTGTCAGAAAAATTTTAGAAGCTCCCGCCTGATTGCCAAACTGAACACGCACAATATAAATGCCCGTGCCTTGCTGGCGAATATCAAAAGAATAGGTTTGGTTCAATGTTTCAGGTAAATCATTATCCAGTATCAGCTGGCCAAGCATAGTGTGGATTTTTAAATTAACAAGCTGCTTCTCGGGTAGATTGAACGTAAGTTTCACATCTGAGCCCACCCCATAAACAGAATACAAATCATTGATCGGGATGGGAAAGGGATTATCGTCTGTAAAAAATTCGATTTCGTCTACATATAAGTTATTTCCATTGTTGGCTGTGGCTACAAACGCAATCCGGATTTGGTCCTGGCCTGCTAACGAACTCAGATCAATAAATTCTCTTCGCCAATCACTTTCCTGCGAGGGGATCCAGGATAAACTGGTGTTAGTGGTTGATAAGGACGAACCAGCCTGATCATACAATACATTGGGATAAGTCTGTCCGCAATCTTCGGAATAGAGAATCCTTAAGCGTTCATTGCCCTGCGATTGGGTAGCATAACTCACATCGAAGAATAAACTTGCTTTTGAAGTCTTTGACAGATCAAGCACCGGGCTTACGACCCACGACTCATCGCCTTTGCTAAGATTGGTGTAGGCTGAATAGGCAAGTGAGTATAATTTATTGGTAGCAAACGGTGCCCATAAAGCATCATTATCCTGGCTAATCACCGGCCAGCGGTCCAGATAAAATTCATCAAAATTTTCACGGAGCGGAATAACCTCAGCGTAGTTATTACTTATTCGCTTTATTGAAATTGAATTATTGTTTGAATTTGCATCAGGTAATCCCCCGGGTTCACTCACGGTGAATGAAATGGAATTATTAGTAGTCCCTAAAGAAATCGTGTTTAATGTTACTGCTTGTTCATTTCCTGGAGTGAGAGAAATAGTTGAAATGGTTTGAATGGCTTGAGCCTGATTATTAATAGTGGACTGTACTTTAAAGGAAGTTATCGTGGTGCTTCCTAAATTTTTCACCCGGATTACCGGGGCCGGATTTGCCAAGCAGGTAACGGGTCCAGGACTTTCGACAGACAACAAAGCGAGGTCAACAAATTCATCTGAAAGCACGACTACATTATCCAGGTAAACATCATTACCCCAACCATTGGTTACCTCAAAGGCAATTTGAATTTTACTACCAATAAACTGATTGAGAGAAATTGTTTCTGTTACCCACTGCGAAGCATTGGGGCTAAATTGACTGGTCGTTTGAGGTGCAGTGGCAAGGTCACTACCTGCTTTGTTGAATACTTCGTCTGGAGAATTATTAAAATCGCATACAGTTGATACTAATACACGTAATCGTTCTGGATTAGCAGCACTATAAACGGCATAGGCCCGATCAAACTTTAATAGCGCCACCGGCTTGTTGGTAAGATCAAGAATGGGAGTGATCAGACGATCGACAGCGCCTTGGTTTTCATAGTCATAGCAATTAACATACATTGAGTTTCCATTGCTAGAGGTGCTTTTGGATGCCCATTGCACACTATTATCCGGATTGCTGCGACTCCACGATGTGGGCAGGGAATTAAAAACTTCGGTGATGGGTAGGGTAGCGGTAGTTGAAACAGTAGAAGAAATGGATAATAGATTATTGTCGGCTCGTTGATCAGCAACACCATTTACCAAAAGAACTTCTGTTTCGTAAGTCGCGGTGCCAGATACTTGCGTAACCGGGTTGAAGGATACTTGAGTTATTTCTAAGTTGGCCAGATTTAAAACAGCATCTTTTGTTTCAACGATTGCGCCATTCACTTTTACTTGCAAGCGGGCAGAAGTTACTGTGTTTGTTCCCAGGTTCTGTATTTCAATGGTTGGGGTGATTCC
>DAOOCD010000333.1:0-3546 GCA_035408225.1 Cyclobacteriaceae bacterium
AAAAGCTGTATCCCAATTGGGATCAAATGAATGAGGTTAATTACTGGTTATGTAAAATTTACTTCGACCTCGGAGAATACTTTCAGGCACTCTTGATAGCCAGTCAAATCGGAGATCAATCTTTTCAGAATGGGTTAAATGATTTTAAAAGAGTCTACTTTTCAAAAATAGATGATCCGGAAACCCTGAAAATGATTTTAGAAGATTATCCAACGGATACAGAAGCGGCAAGAGCACTGGTGATAGTGTTGGGTAAACAACCTGCACATTTGCAGGAAACTTCCCTGATAGATTCTCTCCTCTTAAAGTTTAATTTGTCCAGAGAGCAACTGATTACTAACGAAGTACCTAAGCCAATACTCAAAGATTCATATCGGATTGCTTTAATAATGCCTTTTCTGGTTGCCAGCCTTGACCCCTCTCCGGTAAAGAAGAGAAATCAGTTTGTGCTTGATCTCTATGATGGAATGAAGTTGGCAGCCGATTCACTTTCTAAGAATGGAATTAAACTTGATTTGTTGGCTTATGATAATGAGCGTAGTGTATCATTGACAAAGAAAATTATTGGCTTGGAAGAGTTGAAGACTGCCGATCTGATTGTTGGACCACTTTTTCAGGAAGAGTCGTTGCCGGTTCAGGAGTTTACACTGTCCAACCAAATTAGCTTAACGGTAAATCCAATTTCTAATAATTCTGACCTGGTCGGAAAAAACCCGTTTGCTTTTCTTTATCAACCCAGTCATGAAACAATTGGGGCGCGGTCTGCCGAATGGGTAGCGAGCCATGTAAATCGCAAGAATTGCATGGTGTATTACGGTGAGAGTGTTAAAGATTCTGTGATGGCTTTCAATTTTATTAAACGAGCCCTCGAGCTTGGGGTAAAAGTGGTGTATGCAGAAGAAGTTCGAAAGGAAAATTCTGGAAGTATACTGTCAACGCTGGCTTCTGCTACTGAGTATGATGAGTGGAAAAACCCACTCCAGTTTAAATTAAAAAAAGATAGTATCGGAAGTATTTTCGTGGCCTCTGATAGTGAGCTTATCTATTCAAAAGTGATTAACAGTGTAGAAACCCGAAGAGATTCAATAATCGTAGTTGGGCAGGAAAATTGGTTATCCGATACTTCGGTAGACTTCTCAAAATTTGAACGTACACAGGTAACTCTTGCAGCACCAAATTATCGATCCGTTAGCAGCCCGGCATTCATCGATTTTAGGAGGAAGTATCTTTTAAAGCATGGAACCTTGCCCGTAGAGTATTCTTTTATCGGTTATGAATTTGTCATGGTGATGGGGCAGATTTTAGCGAAGTATGGTACTAATTTCCTTCAAACTATGCCGTTAGAGACCTATACACCTGGTTCGCTAACATCTGGTTACGAATTGCAATCCACACATGATAATGGTCGGGTTCCATTCGTTTCATTTCAGGGTGGCCGGCTTATGATTACAGAAAAGTAGTCGCCTTTTCAGGCGAAATCATTGAAAATACTTACACGGAACGTCCTAAAAGAACTGCTTTTGCTACCTTTCAGTATCCTTGTATCAACTTCTTTTTACTATTTTTAAGGATTATCTTATCTATGAAAGCGATCCGGTTTGGTTTAGGGTTTACTATTCTCCTTCTTCTCAGCTACGATTTGGCTACCGCACAGGCACAGGAAGAGAAGACAGCCGTAGTTTTTGATGAACTTTATGATGAGCCTTATGCCATCAATAAATTGTTCATTGGGTTTCAACCTTTTTATGGCGAATTGTTCGCTACGAATGTTAATGCAGGATATGGAGCAGAGGCTCATTATTACCATAAGAACAAGTTTGATATTAAGGCTCACTTCAGAAAAAGCTACAGTAGTAAGTTTTATGATTTTAATCGTGAGCTTGCATTGAACAATAGTTCGGTTTCCAATACTCCAGAAATTTATAACTACTATGAAATCGGAGGAACCTACCACATCAAAGATTTTGATGTGAGTTCAAAAACAAAAATCTTCTTACATAAGAAGAATACCTCGCGAAATCGGTGGGCTGCAACGGTTCCGCTTTACGCAGAAATCCCCAGCAAGCTTAGAAAAATTTATGGGTTGAGAGTGGGTGGTATTGTATGGAATAGTACTACTGATTTGAATCGGGTACTTGACAGTCAGGGTTTATCAAACGCTGATCTTGTGAATAGCGAAGGAATTGGGCTACCGGAAACCTATGTAGATGGTAACGGGCAGACACAAAATTTTAATGTCTTTAGTAATATGTATGCTACCAATATCTATCTCGGTGGCTCAATGTCGTGGATACGCAATATTGCGGTTGGTTTTGATCAGTATGAGGAGGGCCTTGATGATGGAATCTTAACCTTGTTCTTTGATGTGATGATAGCTCCGGCACTCAATGTTGATCCGGTTGTATACAATGACATGGAGTACTCAACAGATGTGTTGAAAACAAAAATGATTGGTTTTAGAGCTGGTATAGATGGAAAGTTTAATCGTACACTCAGTTGGTCTTATGGTGGTGAGGTTGGCTATCGTCCTTCGCTATCCGGACAGGGCTTTTATGCACTGCTTAAAGTTTCATTCCCTGTATTCAGTTCCAATCTCGACAACAAAGTTGAAGCTTTTGGAAAGTAAACAGTATGGTTTATGACATACTGATCACAAACATCAAAGGGCTCGTTCAGGTAAGAGATCGCACTCATGAAAAAGTGAGAGGTCAGGAAATGAGTCATCTCCCTATTTTAGAGAATGCTTTTCTGTTAATCTCGGGTGGCCTGATCCACTCTTTTGGGCTCATGAAAGACCTACCAGTGGAAATCAAAGCTCAAACCATTCTTGATGCCACAGGTCGTTTTGTTTTTCCCTCTTTTGTCGATTCACATACACATCTTGTTTTTGCTGCACCACGCGAAGAGGAGTTTGTAATGAAGTTGATGGGGGCTAGCTATGAAGATATTGCGGCTAGCGGTGGTGGCATATTAAACTCTGCAAAGAAGTTGCAATCACTTTCTGAGGAAGAATTATTTGAACGATCTGTGCCAAGAGCCTGGGAAATAATTCAATCCGGTACCGGGGCTGTTGAGATAAAAAGTGGGTATGGGCTCACGACTAAGGATGAACTCAAAATGCTTCGGGTAGCCAGGCGCATAGGTAAAGAAACTCCACTCACCGTTAAAACAACATTTTTAGGAGCTCATGCTGTACCTAAAGAGAAGACCAAAGATCAATATATAGAAGAGGTAATTGACGAAATGATTCCCGCAGTGGCTGCAGAGAAACTGGCAGAATACATTGACGTATTTTGTGAGACTGGATTTTTCTCAATGGATGAAACAGAGAAAATTGTTGAAGCCGGTAAAAAGTATGGCCTTATTCCCCGGATTCACGCTAATCAACTCAGTCGTTCAGGAGGTGTGCAAGTGGGTGTAAAAACGCGGGCCATTTGCGTTGATCATCTTGAAAATATTGGTGAGGAGGAAATTGCGTTGTTGAGTAAAAGTGAAACAATGCCAGTCTCTTTGCCCGGGGCTGCGTTTTTCCTGAACCTTCCTTTT
>DAOOCD010000334.1:0-3536 GCA_035408225.1 Cyclobacteriaceae bacterium
CTTCATTCCAATGAGGCGATGAATGCCCTCATCCTCATTGGTGAACCTGCACTTAGTTTGTTGGATAACTCGTTTTACAGGTCTGGACAAAGTTCGCAAGTCATGATGCGACTGGTGCAGATCATCGGAGCCATCGGTGGGCAACGAGCCAAGGAGATGTTGTGGAATAAAATAGATTATCCGGACAAGGTGATTGTGTCGGAAGTACTTCTCGCTCTTGGTGAATCTGGCTTTAAAGCGGGTATGTCGCAGGTGAGCAGGATCAAATATGCAATTGAATCCGATATAGCCGATATCACCTGGAACCTGGGTGCTATTCAGGAGATAGGGGATGATGAAGTTTCGGCTGTGGTACGAAGAGCCTTACATCGGGAGATACAAGGTGACATTGAACACATTTATATGTTGTTGGCTATGCTCTATGATACACGATCTATACAATTGGTAAAGGAAAATATTGAGAGTGGTACTGCCGAAGGTGTTAGCTATGCGGTTGAATTGCTAGACGTTTTTCTATCCGAACAACTTAAGCAACGGGTAATACCAGTGTTGGATGACTTAAGTATTTCAGAAAAAATAAATCGGCTGGAAATCTTTTATCCGAGAGTACAATTGGATGAAAAATTGGTGCTTAAATTCATTATTAATCGAGAATTTACCCAGAGCAACCGCTGGACGAAGGCAGCGGTTCTTCATCAGATAGGAGTTCAGCGCATTGAAGATTTTACGCTCGATTTGATTGCTCAACTCTTCAATCCGGATTTATTGATTCGCGAGACAGCCGCTTGGTCATTATTTCAGATAAATCCGGAATTGTATCATTCCAATGTGCAACGTTTGGGGAACGAAGTAAAACGCATCCTGGATTATTCTATTCTCGACAAGGGACAAAAGTCTACATTGATGCTTTATGACAAAGTACTGTTCTTTCAGCAAATTCCATTGTTTGAAGGCATGGCAGGCCTTACTCTATCCTTTCTGGCTGATATTTCAAAAACGGTGATGTTAAGCAAAGACCAGTTTCTTGCAATTGACGAGAAACAAAACAATGATTTCTATATCATCTATAAGGGCGAGGTTCAGTATTATGAAAAGAGCAAATATATTACGGATTACCAGGCTGGTCAGTTTATAGGCGAACGATTGGCATCTGCCGGTTTTGTAAATTCTAACGTGGTTAATGCAAAGCAAGACACTATTTTGTTGAGGTTTAATAAGGATCGGTTTTATGAACTCTTATCCGATCATGTTAAGTTAGCAAACAAGGTTTTGGAATATATTTGATTTTAACTTAAATTTCACAGATTTTTTTAGCTAAACAGGGGACTCGACTATTTTTTAAGCTTAATAATACTCAAGTAAAATATCCGAAGTCCTCTCTAATTTATTAAATTTCAGTTTACAGTCACGAAAGGGATGCTGAATTACTCCGTCCAGGTTGGCGATTTAAATGACTCCTCTCCGGATCCATCATATTCGGGAGAGAAGATCGGAACGAATCCGTTTCCGGGTCTGCGCCCATTTACTCTGGACGATAGTCACCTGTTCTTTGGTCGCGAAGGCCAGGTAGACGAAATTCTTCTAAAGCTTTATCACCACCGGTCGGTAACGATCATGGGGTACTCAGGAAGTGGTAAGTCCAGCTTAATGTTCTGCGGGCTTATTCCTGTACTCTATGGAGGGTTCATGACCGACTCAGGACCGCATTGGAAAGTAATCACCGTGCGACCTGGTAATGCACCAATCGAAAATCTAAGCCAGGCTGCTGTTAAATTTCTATTGCAAGAAGGTCGCATTTCTGAGGCGGATACTCAGATTCATAAAGCAATTATCAGTTCTGTATTACGAAATGGCCCCAATGGGCTGGTTGAACTGGCAAAGTATCTGCAGTCCGATAATTCCGATAATATTTTCTTTCTGGTCGATCAGTTTGAGGAGCTTTTCAGGTATAAGGATTCTGGTAATGAAGATTTTACAAATGAATCAACAGCCTATGTAAATCTGTTATTGAATGCGGTTAACCAACGGGACGTCCCAGCCTATATCTCACTTAACATGCGTTCCGATTTTATCGGAGAATGTGCCTCGTTTCCGGGACTAACCCAGATGATTAACGCCAGCAATTACCTGGTGCCACAGATGACGCGCGATCAAAAGCGTATGGCTATTGAAGGTCCTGTGGCAGTAGGTGGCGGTAGAATTTCGCAACGGTTGGTCAAGCGTTTGCTTAGCGACATTGGCGATAATCAGGATCAGCTTCCCATTTTGCAGCATGCCATGATGCGCACCTGGGATTATTGGGTTGCCAACCGCGAGGAAGGTGAGCCAATGGACATTCGTCACTACAATGCAGTAGGTAGAATAGCACAAGCATTATCACTACATGCTAATGAAGCTTATGATGAACTAACCAATAAAGAGAAGGAAATAGCTGAAGTTCTATTCAAGACTATTACAGAGAAGAATTCAGAGAGTCTGGAGATGCGGAGGCCGGGTCGGATTTCTGAAATTGCCGGATTAGCGCAAGTTTCAGAGGCTCAGGTGATAGATGTCGTAGAGAAATTCAGAAAGCCTGGTAGATCATTCCTGATGCCAGGCATGCATGTTACGTTAAAGCCGGATTCGGTGGTGGAACTTTCGCACGAAAGTCTCATGCGCATCTGGACTCGTCTTTCCGCCTGGGTGGATGAAGAGTTTGAGTCGGCCTTAATGTATAAGCGGGTTTCGGATGCAGCCGCCATGTACCAGATTGGTAAAACCAGTTTGTGGCGGCCACCTGATTTGCAACTGGCTTTAAACTGGCAGAAGAAGCAAAAGCCCACCCGTATGTGGGCGCAACGGTATGATATTGCTTTTGAGCGCGCCATTGTATTTCTCGATACCAGCCGTATTACCTACGAAGCTGAACTCAAGAACCAGGAAATGCTGCAGCGCAGAATGCTGCAGAGGGCGCGGGTAACTAATTTGATTCTTGCGTTATTATTATTGATTGCCACTGGCTTTTTCGTTTACGGATTTTTCCAAAGGATTGAGGCAGATAAACAGAGGTTTGCAGCAGAGGAGGCAAGCAAAGAGGCAAAAACTCAGCGAGATCAAGCTGTAAGACTACAAGGTATTGCTGAAGAAGCATTGAAAGTTGTTGAGCAACAAAAAGAACAAATTAGTCAGCAATTTAACCAACTTCAGGCTACCACTGAAGATCTTAGAATAGCTGTAATCGAGGCGCAAAAGCAACGAAATCTTGCAATTCGGAATCTTAATGAATCAATAATTCAACGAGATAGTGCCCGGTTGGAGAGAGATCGCGCAACCCGTGAATATGTTCGTGCAGAACGTGCACTTGAAAAATCAGATAGTCTGTATATGCTTTCTGTGGCTCAGTCTCTTGCCGCTAAGTCAGAAGGGATAGATGATCAACAACTTGCTGGATTAACAGCTATGCAGGGGTATCTTTATCATAAAAAGTATGGAGGAAAAAAATATGACCCATATATTTTCAGGGGATTATATTATTCGATTGCTAAGTTGCAAGGCTA
>DAOOCD010000335.1:0-3535 GCA_035408225.1 Cyclobacteriaceae bacterium
AGAAAGTGTTAGAGGACTTGAAAGCGGCTCCGGAAAAGATCGCTGCTTCGATTGAGACATTCCGTTTCCGGGAGGCAACTGCCAACTTCATGGACCTGGCGCGGGTGGGGAATAAGTACCTGGCCGAAACCGAACCGTGGAAGCTGGCCAAAACAGATCTTGCCCGGGTGGGCACCATTCTGAATTTGTCGTTGCAAATCGCGGCAACACTTTCTGTAGTAGCTGAACCATTTCTTCCGTTCACATCGCGCAAACTGAAAGATATGCTTGGCTTGGGTGAGTTAACGTGGCAACAGGCGGGCGGTAACAATTTAGTAAAGGCAGGAGCACCTCTTACCGATGCGCCTTTGTTATTTGAAAAAATTGAAGATGCAGTTATTGAAGCACAAATAAAAAAACTGATAGACACAAAACGAGCCATGGAATTAGCCAGTCAACCTGTACAACCGGCCAAAGCAGAAATATCATTCGATGATTTTTCGAAACAGGATATCCGCATTGGTAAAATTCTGAAGGCGGAGCGGGTAGAGAAATCAAAGAAACTCCTGAAGCTGCAGGTGGATACCGGCATTGACACCCGCACGGTAATGAGCGGAATTGCCGAACACTTTACGCCCGAGGAGATAGTAGGTAAGCAGGTAACTATTTTAGTGAACCTGGCACCTCGTAAAATCATGGGAGTTGAATCGCAGGGAATGATTTTAATGGCTTCGGATAAAGATGGCAGTTTAAAGCTACTAAGCCCTACCGGGGAGGTGGCACCGGGGTCAGTGATAAGTTAATCTTTTGTCAAGGAGTTACACTAGTTCCTCGCAGTGTCTCTCGTGAGCGTGGGATTAATGTGGTGAAGAGGACGCTGCGATGGATGAAACCGCAACGTCCCCTTTCCCTCGCCCAAGACTCTGCATAGGAGACATTGCGGAAAAAGGTCTTGACCATCAAACTACTTACTAAAATGCAATTGCTCTATCATCATTCATCTATCCGCGCCAAATAAACAAGAAGATCGAAGATGTTTTCCTATGGCGCGTTTTTCACCTTGTACTTTTAATCCGCGGGTTGAAACCCGCGGCAACAAACATAAAACCCCTCCGGGGTTGTGATTCTCTTTCTCAGCAGTGTCTCCCGCTTCGGGGACGCTGTGTTTATTGTGAAACGCGGAGGGTCCCCGATCAAGAACGCACTACTGTATTTGGGGATCCTTCGCTAGAGTAACACTCGGAAAATAAGTTGGTTGTTAATAGTATGCAGGCATCTGAAAAGCATAGCGTTAAGCGACCGCTCCGGATTTAGTTTCAAATTTTGGGGATCCTTCTCCACCAGGTGGCGGATCAGATTAAGTTTCAATTTATTGTATAGGGGATTCCTTGCAGCATGTTCCGATTAACGAGTAATTGTGACGTACTGCCAACAGGTTGGAGGCATTACAATGATTAATTTGCTTACCCTGAAAATACGAGTTTGCCGATTGCAGAAAGATTATTATGTTAAGCGCCTGTTGAATGACACCTATGCGGGGAATTGGGATAGCGGTTTTTTGTTTTAGTTTCATTTTGTTCAGTTCGTTTACTTACGGCCAACTGGAGTGTGATCTGAAAAAAGATAAAGACGGTATAAAAGTCTTTACCTGTAAATCGGATAGCAGTAAGTTCCGATCCCTTGTAGCTGAATTTGATCTTGAAAATACCTCCCTCGAAACCCTTGAGGATTTTATGTGGGATGTCGATAACTATGTGAACTGGCAATATGATATGGTGCAGTCAGATTTGATCAGGAAGCTTAATGATCACGAGATGATCTACCGAACAGAAATCGATGCACCCTGGCCAGTGGATGACCGCGAACAAATAGTAAAATTCCATATTGACAAGAGCCATGCCCCTGGTCAGCTTATATTTTATATCAATTCATCCACCTACGATTACCCACCTAAAGAAGGAGTAATTCGGGTACCCTATTCAAGAGCCAGTTGGCATGTAATTAAAAACGGGAGTTCATTGCGCGTTAAATACTCAATGAAAATCGACCCGGGCGGGTATGTGCCACCCATGCTCGTTAACCTGGCCATGGCCGAAGGCCCCTATGTGTCGTTCCTGAATCTTAAAAGGATGATTGAGAAGAGGTGATCCGATTGACTTTAATTCTACCCAACGGCAATCACAAGACCGAATAGATTAAAAACTGTTGCTTACCTTAGTACCATAAACAAACCAAGTTATGAAACGTACAGCTACAGCCAATTGGAAAGGAACCGGCAAAGACGGTAAGGGAGTCGTGTCAACCGCAAGCACAGTTCTGAATAAAGCACAATATTCATTCAACTCACGCTTTGCCGAAGGGGTGGGAACAAATCCGGAGGAGTTGATTGCCGCAGCGCACTCAGGCTGCTTTGCTATGAAATTAAGTTTTGTCTTGAATGAAGCCGGGTTTACACCGGATGATCTTACCGTTACCTGTGCTATTAACTTCGAGAACGGAGTCATTATCGAAAGTCACCTCGATCTCAAGGCTAAAGTGCCTGGGATTTCGAAAGAAAAATTTGATGCCTGTGCGGCCGATGCAAAAGCAAACTGCCCGATCAGCAAACTTCTCAATACCAAAATTACGCTGGAAGCGGTATTGGTTTAGATATGTTTAACTGTCACCGGGTCGCAAGACCTGATGACAGTTACATACATACTTACTTACATCTTTACTTTTAAAACCCAAACGATAATCCTGCAGTTAACCCAAATGAGTTATTGGAAACATTGCCATTCGCTTTCGTTACATCCGAGAGCCCTTGTGTATAACGAGCATCTAAAATGAAATAGGTTTCAGTTGAGATCAGAAAGTTGAGACCAAGGCCTGCGGTTACACCAAAATCAAAATTATTAAAGGAGTCTTTATAGTTATCAATAGGTTCCGGGTTATTGCTGCCCACCTTGTTGGTTGCACCTGCCAGAAATCCAAGCGAAGGCCCAAGGAAAATATTAGGACGGAAATTACCTTCCTTGTTTAAGAAATACCGGCCAATAACTGGCACTTCGATGTAGTTAAGTGTTTGCTTTGTATCAATCGATTCGAAGGAAGCGCCTTTTTGTGCATAAAGAAGTTTTGTGGTGATCGCCCATGTATTCAGGATGCTGTACGTAATAAAAGCTCCCCCGATTGCGCCCAACTTAAAGTCGTTAGTGCCCGCATCTTTACCATACTTTGAAAGACTAATGCCCACTTCGGGTCCAATACTCCATACTTTAACCTGTGCGGTTGAAGTGAAACCAATACCTAGCATAAGGAATGATATCAAGGTCGCGACTACAATGTTTTTCTTTTTCATTTTGTTAGTTGTTTACAAACGCTGGTCAAAAATTGAGCCCTGTCTTATTAGTGGCAAGCGAATCTGAAAAAGCAACGATTTAAGGAACCATGAATAAAGTTTATGGGGCGGTTGTGTATTATTATCTACAGATGGCTGGTTGCAATGCCCACTTTTGGGAGCCTGATTTGTTGGATTAAATTGCCGTCAGGTCGGAAGACCTGACGGTTTTAGCTT
>DAOOCD010000336.1:0-3509 GCA_035408225.1 Cyclobacteriaceae bacterium
ACGATTTGGTAAGCTGATATTCATTTTGACGCGAATCGAGTTTGCGGCCCGACTCAGTCATTTCCTCGCGAATCATTTCGATAGTCTTCTCGAGCGAACCAATTCGTTGAAACACATCCTCTTCCTCTTTCTTCAACTTATCGAGGTACGCATTCTTTTCGCTGATCTCCTGGGTAAGGATTACCGTCTTCTTTTCAAATTCAGCAATGCTGGCACTCTGCTGGCTGGTATCGGAGGTAGTGCGTTCGAGTTCCTGCTTGAACGAAGAGATCTGGATGTCGCGGATCTCCAGGGATTTATTTAACTGAAATGATTCTTCCTGTTTGGAACGATACACCTGGCGCAATGCATCTGACTCGCCCTGAAGTGTATAGGTTGCAGCTTTCTGGGTTTCGTAATCTGCCTTTAAGGATTCCAGTTTATCAGAGATTTCTTTTAATGCCTGGTGAGCCGTGTCCCGTTCTGTTTCTAAACTTTGAATGCTGAACCGTGCGCGTTCGTTGCTCTTTTTATCCTGATCGATTTGCTCTTTCAGGTTATTGACGCGGTCATTCAGGAAGCGAAGCCGTTCATTCTTGATTTGTTTCTCACTTTCATACTGCCGGATTTTGGAAACAAAGTCATTGATTGATTTCTGACGTGAGGAGAGCGTCTTCTCTTTTAAGATCAATTCTGCTTTCGACCGTTCAATCAAGGCTTCCTTATCTGCAACTTCGGCCGCAAGTTTTGTTTTGCGATCACTTTCAGTTTCAACCTGCTTCTGCACAGAGGCAAATGTGTCCTTCTGTTTATTCACTACTACTTTGGCAAGTTGAATGCTCTTCTCTTTATAGTCTTCTTTGATCTTGTAGTATTGCTCGGTTTGTTTGGCCTGTTTCTCCAGGCTTTTCATGTTCTTTTCAATTTCGAAAAGCAAATCTTCTACACGCTCCAGATCGGCATCGGTATCTTCCAGTTTCTTCAGCGTTTCTTTTTTGCGCTTTTTGAATTTGGAAATACCTGCGGCTTCTTCAAACAACATTCTTCTTGAATTATCACGGTCGTTCAGAATATCATCGACCATGCCTAATTCAATAATAGCGTAGCTGTTGGAAGCTATACCGGTATCGAGGAATAGATTTGTGATGTCTTTCAAGCGACAGGCAACACCATTCAATAGATATTCACTTTCACCTGAGCGGTAAAGGCGTCTTGTAATAGTAACTTGTGAGTACTCAGTGGGCAGAATATTTTTCGTGTTATTAATGGTAAGCGATACCTCGGCCATTTGTTGTGCCGAGCGCTGACTGGTACCATTGAAGATTACGTTCTCCATTTTTTCGGAGCGCAGGGCACTGGTCTTTTGCTCACCCAATACCCACCGTATAGAATCGACTACATTTGACTTTCCACAGCCATTGGGCCCAACGATGCCGGTAATCCCTTCATCAAAATTGATAACTATTTTGTCGGCAAAACTCTTAAAGCCCTTGATCTCCAACTTCGATAACTGCATGAATCCCTTGAGAATTTAGTGGTTGAAAAAATAAGATGGCAAAGATAACCCTCGGATTGGCATTTGGAAAATCAGGCATACCCATTTCATCAACATTTTATCCATCCCAAAAAGTATCGTAAAAGGCTGTTTTTCCAATTATTTCGATACCTTTGGCTAATACATGGATATTCAATTTTGGATTTGGTTGATTGTGATCGTGGTCACACTGATTGCCCGGGCTAATAAGAAAAAGCCCCAGCAACCTTTTGAGCCTCAACGGCCTGATTACCGGGAGTCTGCTCCTGACTCCACCCTGGATAAACCGATAACGTTCGAAGATTTGCTCAAAGAGATTCAAGCCGCTAAATCCCCTAAACCGGTTGCAGCTCCACCACAAAAGAAATACGACTTTGAGGACTATGATGATGATCTGAAAGAGGAAGTTGAGGTAGTTGAAAAGACAGATTATCGCTCTGAGGATTCAATCTACCAAACGTATGAGAAAGCTAAACTAGATGCCTTTAATAAAGCATCGCTGGAAGAGACCCTGAAGGTAGGAGACACACTTGTAAAGTTTGAGCAGCAAAAGGGGTATCAGCAGGTAGCCGATAGACAGGCCGCAGTGAATGAATACATGAAAGAGCTTAAGAATCCGACTAGCTTTAAGAAGGCCTTTATATTGAGTGAGATATTAGGGATGAGGTTTTGAAAATATGATTTTTTAAGTAAAACATTACGCATTGGTCGGGTAATGTATTTTTTTAATGTACTTGTCTTTGGTTTACCAGCATCTTTACATGAGTCAACGGCTTAGATCCATTTTTTGCAAGACCCGTTTTATTAATTTATCTTGCCTAGACATAAAATTTCCCATGAGCGTCCTCAGGCACCTCAAGTCCAGCTTTTTGATTACAAGTATTCTGGTGAGTGGCTGGTTTACTTCCTACGCTTCAGATTCCTGTAAGGCAGAACCAATTCAAAATGTACCTGTCAAGTGTGAAGAGATTGACGTAAAGCTTGAGATCACTCACACCTCTGGAAATCAACGCAATGGGGAGATTACGCTGGACTTTAAAAAATCAGCTTCGGGGTATACGTGCTTTATTTTTTCTGGAGCTGATAACGATAATCGTCTCGAACTTACCGGCACTAAATTTAGTGACCTGGCTAAGGGAGACTATAATCTCTACATTCAAAATCAGGACGGGTGTACAAAACATATGAAATTCAAGATTAACTGATGACGGGTGTGAAATCGAAAAATCTATTTTTTTGGGTCTTTATAGGACTTACTTTTTTTTCGACTGTAGCGTGGGCCCAGGCACCTGTTGTAACAGTTGATAATAAAAAAGATGCTTGTCGTGATTTGATCGGAGGGGATGGCGTACTTGACAATGGGTCTTTCCAGGTAACGGTTACCTCAGGAATACCGCCCATCGAACTCTTTATTTTGGGTCCGGTTAATTATTTAAATATCCCGATGACTCTCGGGGTACCTTTTCAAGTCACCAATTTAAAACCGGGTCTTTATACCATTGTAGTTCAGGATGGAAATCCTGTCGATTTTACTCAGAATAATTTTGCCGTTAATGGTACCACCGACATTTCCGTTTCAACCACAGCGGGTTTTCCTGTAAACAGTACAAGTTGTGCAGCACCCAATGGTCAAATTTCCATTGATGTTTCAGGGGGCACCTCAAATTATTCTTACTCGTGGACAGCCACCAATGGGTTCACTTCTGCAGCCCAGGATATAACGGGTCTAACAGCCGGTGATTACACGGTAGTAGTAACAGATAATGGAACCAACTGTAGTCAAACCCTTGGTCCGATAACCGTCCTTGAGCCTCCGGCTCCCACAAATGCAGTACTCTCGTTAACAGGCACCACACCTATTTGTGCCGGGCAATCATCAACTATAAAAGTTGATATCACCGGTGGTGCCGGTCCGTTTACTCTTAACATCACGGGTCTGGGCGTTGTCAATAACTATACAGATGATACCAACATTACTGTTTCTCCGTTGGCGAAT
>DAOOCD010000337.1:0-3497 GCA_035408225.1 Cyclobacteriaceae bacterium
GTAACAGATCTTATCACCATGCGGTATGATACCAGCAAACACTGGGGTGATAAGTATAAGATTTTTATTCCCAGAGAAGAGGAATTAGTCAATGAATTGGCTCTTACCAACGTGTTGCGCTTAAAATTCAGAGTAGTGCAGAAAATGATGGAAGAGAATCTGCAAAAAGTAAAAGTGGCCGAAACAGGTGGGAGTTGGGAAGAACTGGAAGAAGCCCTGGTTGCTCAAACCGGGCTGAAGGAAGCAGAACAAGAGTTGGCCAAAATGCTCGGAATTGTAATAGCTAAATAGGAACGGTATAGGAACCATTTTTGTTAAATGATTTGAATTAAAATAAGATGAGCGATAAAATTAAGATTGATACGATTGAGGAAGCAATTGATGAAATAAAGCACGGTAAAGTGATTATTGTGGTTGATGATGAAGACCGCGAAAATGAAGGTGACTTCATCTGTGCTGCTGAATCCATCACTCCCGAAATTGTAAACTTTATGGCTACCCACGGTCGTGGACTTATCTGCGCGCCATTGATGGAAGATCGCTGCGAGGAACTTGGACTTGAATTGATGGTGGGAAAAAACACAGCCGCGTTTGAGACTCCATTTACCGTTTCTGTGGATTTGATTGGCCATGGTTGTACTACCGGAATTTCAGCGCATGATCGTTTCAAAACGATTAAAGCATTGGTTGATCCGGAAACAAAACCAGAAGAGTTGGGTAAACCCGGACACATTTTTCCGCTCAAAGCAAAAAAGGAAGGCGTGTTAAGACGTTCAGGTCATACCGAAGCAGCTATCGATTTTGCCCGTCTCGCTGGATTTCGGCCAGCCGGGGTGCTGGTAGAAATTATGAATGAAGATGGTTCTATGGCTCGCCTCACAGATCTTAGAAAAGTAGCGGATCGTTTTAAGTTGAAACTCGTTACTATTAAAGATCTGATTGCTTATCGCATGAAGGTAGAGTCGCAGATACGCAGACATGTACAGGTTAATATGCCGACAGAGTATGGCGATTTTAAATTGGTGGCTTATGAGCAGATAAATACCACCGAGGTCCATATGGCGTTAATGAAGGGAACCTGGGATAAAGACGAACCCGTTATGGTACGTGTTCACTCATCCTGTGTAACGGGCGATATCTTTGGTTCATGCCGGTGTGATTGTGGCACGCAATTACACAACGCGATGAAAATGGTGGAGCGTGAAGGAAAAGGAGTGGTATTGTATATGAAACAGGAGGGAAGAGGCATTGGACTGATGAATAAATTAAAGGCTTACAAGTTGCAGGAAGAGGGTTTAGATACAGTAGAAGCAAATCTGCAATTGGGTTTTGATATGGACAACAGGGATTATGGCATTGGTGCCCAGATTTTAAACGATCTGGGTATTTCAAAAATCAAGTTGATTACCAATAATCCAAAAAAACGTGTTGGGCTGATGGGCTATGGCCTGGAAATTGTTGAGAACATTCCGATTGAAATTACTCCCAACCCACACAATGAAAAGTATTTACAGACCAAGCGCGATAAAATGGGGCATTCGATTTTAAAGCAAAAATGAGAGCAGTTCTTTTTTTAGTATTGTTATGGGGTACACTGTCAGTCTCAGCTCAAAAATTTGCTTCTGAGTTGTGGCACACAGGCAAGTTGGTGCTCGACACAGGGGATACGCTACGTGGCACGCTTAAGTATGATTTACAGAGTGATATCCTGCAGATTCAAATTGATAAACGCTTAGAGAGTTATACTGCACGAAAAGCACTCTTTTTTGAAATCTTCGATGAAACAGTAAGGCGTTATCGTATTTTTTATTCGCTCCCCTATGCACAATCAGGAATGTATAAGGCCCCTGTTTTTTTTGAACTCTTAGAGGAAGGCAAACTTACCGTACTGTGCCGCGAATCAATTGAATATAGAACAACTACCTCGCCTTATTATTACGGTTCATTCAGTCGCCTGGTGTTGATAACAAAGTATTTTATTTTGAAAGAGAATGGATTTATTGAGGAATTCAAAGGGAAGAAAAACGACTGGTATGATCTAATGCGAAATAAAATGGATGAAGTTGAAAAATATGCCAAGTCTAATAAACTTAGGATGGACGATAAGTATGAACTCGCTCGAGTTATTGAATATTATAATTCCCTCTACGAAAAAAAATAATTCCTTTCTTTTTGATTATGAATAGACCCCTGATTTTAGTAACCAATGACGATGGTATAACTGCCCGAGGTATTCTCAATTTAGTTGAAGTAATGAAAGAGTTGGGCGATGTGTTAGTGGTTGCACCGGATAGCCCGCAATCAGGCATGGGTCATGCAATTACAGTTGGCGATACTCTTCGACTTACTGAATCCTTTATTTTTGAAGGTGTAAAAGCCTACGAATGTTCGGGTACACCGGCTGATTGTGTAAAAATGGCCCGTCACTTTGTATGTAAAGACAATCGCCAGCCTGATGTGGTTGTTAGTGGAATTAATCACGGTAGTAATACGTCAATAAGTGTATTGTATTCGGGTACAATGTCCGCTGCAATTGAGGGAGCTATTGAAGGGACACCCGCCATCGGATTTTCTTTGTGCGACTATAGTCACAAGGCCGACTTCTCTCATACCCAAGAAGTGGTAAAGAAAATCGCACAACAGGTATTGGATAAAGGGTTGCCGAAAGGAGTAGCTCTCAACGTAAATATTCCGCCCAAGCGTAATGAGCAACTTAAAGGAATTCGTGTGTGCCGGCAGGCCAATGCCAAGTGGGTGGAGGAATTTGTTCAACGCTTTGATCCCAATGGACGTAGTTACTTCTGGATGACAGGTAACTTTGTTAACTTCGACAAAGGGGAAGATAATGATGAATGGGCTATCGCTAATAATTATGTGTCAGTGGTTCCTTGTCAATTTGATCTTACCGCGCATCAGGCGATACCTAATCTCAATGAGGATTGGAATATTCTTGGGTGATCGGATTTAACCAGGTAGAGTCTTTATAGTTTTATAAACCCATTGGTTTGATATGCGATTGTTTATCATCATAGGCATTTCGGTAATTTCTTTAACCTCGTTTGCGCAATCTGGAAGAGTATCTGGACGGGTACTGGACGCTAAAACCCTGGAACCACTTCCTTTCACCAACGTATTTATCAACAACACAACGATCGGGGCTCCGACTGATACAAAAGGTGAATTCATGTTAACGAATGTGCCCGTTGGCAACAGTGAGATAATTTTTTCTTTTGTTGGCTATCAACCGTATCAAACCCGGGTTCATGTTCAAGCTAATGAGGAAGTAAAGTTGGTTGTGAAACTGATCGCAGAGGAAAAGAACCTGGAATCGGTTGAAGTTACCAGTAAACGTGATAAAGAGTGGGATAATCAATTGATAAAATTTGAGAAGATATTCTTAGGTACCACAAGCAACTCTACACAATGCAAAATTGTAAATCCATGGGTGTTGGATTTTTCCGAGAGTGCAGATGCGCTTAAACCTTTATTTACCGCCA
>DAOOCD010000338.1:0-3495 GCA_035408225.1 Cyclobacteriaceae bacterium
ACCTGTTACATCTTTGTTGTCCTTAGACCACGGAGCTCCTTGATGAGTAAAATTCATAGGGTGATAAAAATGAACCGTTACAATAATATTTTTATCGTCTTTTGGCAGCGTTAATGTTGACAGACTTTCAATGCCGTTCCAATTGGCCGGACCGACAATAAGCGTGCGATTGGGATTAGTTTCGCGAATGATTTTGATTGCGTCCAACAAGAATTGATTCCAGAGATCGGCCGTTAGCTTCCGATTGGGTTCATTTAATAATTCAAACACCACTTCGTTAGGCTGATCTTTATATCGAGGAGCAAGCTGTCGCCACACGGACATGAACATTTCCTTTTTCGCTATAGGATCATCAGCCATTGCATTGAACTCATGCATATCAAGAATGACCATCAACTTTGCCTCTACTCCTTTTTTAACCACCCAGTCGAGTGTCTCTAACCATTTAGGATTAATGATGTACTGATTATCCATATGCTTAAATGGATGAAGGTTTACCCGAATTGTTGAAAACCCGCCTTCTTTTATCATCTGAAAGTATTTTTCTTTGAAGCGACCAGTAGAATAATCCTTCCAAAGTGCAGCATCATAACCAATGACGTTGATGCCCCTACCCAGACGTTTATTCAGTTCATAGGCAGAACTCTTCGAAAACTTTTCCTGAGCCACGACAACTGAAGAATTTAGAACACTGCCTATCAGGCAGATTATTAGGGCATAACATGTGTGTTTATTTTTCATTGGCGTAGACTTCGTTAATGGCAGTTTTCAATTCGATAAGCATGGCAGGAACTAATACAAAAGGATTGTACGGTTTGCCTTTCACGCGAAGTGTTTCAACTGGTAGATATCCTTTGTAGCCGCCATTTTTTATGATATTAACCAATCGTTTGTAATCCGTTGAGACTTCGCTTTCTAGGCCAAACACACTCGTTTTCACCTGCCAGTTAATCGCATAGGGAATTACTGCTTCAATATCTTTGTATGGATCTTCTGTTTTAAAACTGCCCGTATCTAAAATAAGCCCTACCCATTTGGAGTTGACTTTATCAAGCACGTAAATACATTGTTCAGCGGTTTGCAACATATCAGCATGGTTTTGTATGCCGATTTTAACTCCATATTTTTCTCCGTAGGCAGCACATTCTTTAAAGCATTCAATCATCCATCCGGCAACTTCATTCCATTTATTCTCATATCCTTTAGGAACCTCACCTGCAAATACTCGCACAATGGGAGCGCCCATTTTAGAGGCCGCTACGATCCATCTTTTTGCTCGCTCCACTCCTTCCGCGCGAATCTCAGGATCTGGTGAAGCAAAATTATTTCGGATGCCCGTACCCGAAATAACAATGCCTAACTCAGCGGCCCGGTCTTTAAATTTTAGTAAGTATTCATCCGATGGCACTTCCGGATAAGTGGGGAAGTAATACGCTGTTGGATCAAGTGCCTTGATATTTTGGGCCGCGCACCAATCCAGCAGATTAAACAAAGTAAATACTTGTTGATTGTTTCGCGGATCACGCGCCATCAAGGTATCGTTAAACGAAAAGGCGTTAAGCGACAAGGTGATGGGCAACGTCTGTTTTTCAGTTTTCTTTTTTTGTGCGATGCAATGAATGCTATTGAAATTTACTGCGATGCAAATGAGTATTAGATCGAACCGGAAAAGAGCCGTTCTATGGTGAACGTTAAGATGTGTATTCATAATTTAATTGATAGAAGGTCCATTTACTTCTACTTCAGAATCGCATTGATTTTATTGAGTTCTTCATGTGTAAAAGAATAGTTTTCAAGGCAGCGAATTGAATCGGTTACCTGTTCAGGTCTGCTTACACCAATGAGCACCGAAGTGATGCGTTTATCTTTTAATATCCAAGCGAGCGCCATTTGCGCAAGGTTCTGTCCGCGCGCTTCCGCAAAAACATTCAATTGTCTCACTTTATTAATCTTCTCTTCGGAGATATGATCTTCATCAATGGCTCCATTGCCGCGATGACTGCTTGCCCTTGAATCTTGTGGAATTCCTTTTAGGTATTTATTCGTGAGTAGCCCTTGTGCCAGGGGAGAAAAAGGAATACACCCAACGCCACTCTTATCTAATATATCCAACAAGCCACTCTCTACCCATCGTTCAAACATCGAATATTTTGGTTGATGAATTAAGCAAGGTGTCCCCAATTGTTTTAGTATTCCAATTGCCTTTGCTGCTTCTTCGGGTTGGTAGCTGGATATTCCCACATAGAGCGCTTTCCCTTGTCGCACCATTAAGTCAAGTGCTCCCATCGTTTCTTCGAGTGGTGTTTCCGGATCGGGGCGGTGATGATAAAAGATATCAACATATTCGAGTCCCATCCGCTTTAAACTTTGATCCAGACTTGCTATGAGATACTTTTTTGAGCCCCAATCGCCATAGGGTCCTGGCCACATACCCCAACCGGCTTTTGAGGAAATGATCAGTTCATCACGGTAAGGGATAAAATCATCTTTAAAAATCTTTCCAAAATTCTCTTCAGCAGAGCCAGCAGGTGGACCGTAATTATTTGCTAAATCAAAATGAGTAATACCACTGTCAAATGCCATCCGCAAGATATTGCGGGCATTATCTAATTTATCGATATGACCGAAATTGTGCCACAGTCCAAGTGATATGGCTGATAATTTTAAGCCACTGTTACCACATCTGCGATATTCCATGGCTTGATATCGTTGTGAATTTGCTAAGTAAGGCATATCAATTAGTTATGTTTATCTTTTAGTTAGTGAGTTTTCGTTACTAATCTACTTCAATTGAAAGGCTTTATTGTAGGGCGCGCGTTGATACCATGTAAATTAAGCACTATAAACACCGCCATTAATATCTAATGTTTCACCTGTAATAAAGCCATCATATTCAGAAGCAAGGAAGGCAACAGCACGTGCCACATCATATGAATTACCCGCTCGCCCAAGCGGAATGGAGGCTATCGTTTTTAAGGCGGATTCTTTGGTGGTGTGCGTTTCATGAAATCGTGTACCATCAATAAAACCTGGAGCCACAGCGTTTACTCGTACTCCACAAGATCCAAGTTCTCTTGCTAAAGACCTTGTCCAGGTTAGAACACCGCCTTTGCACATTGAATAGACTAACGATCCGTCATGACCGCCCATTCTGCCGGCTAATGATGCCACATTAACAATACTTGCTCCCTGTTTCTGATTTAGGTAAGGCAACAATTCCTTTGTGATCAACATCATGGTTGTTAGATTAATATCGATTAGAGTTTTCCAATACTCTGAGGTAATATCCTCGATTGTACTCCGCTTGACAAGTGATCCTGAATTGTTGATAAGGATATCAAAAGAACCCAGAAAATCAACTCCTGCCGTAACGCACTTAATAACATCTGCTTGCTTAGTTAAGTCACCCTGCAAACAGATTGCATTTTGGTGCCTGGCATCGGCTATCTTTTGAAGTCGTTTTGGCTGCACATCCGAGCTATAATAATGAAGGCA
>DAOOCD010000339.1:0-3482 GCA_035408225.1 Cyclobacteriaceae bacterium
CACATCGGATATCTTATCAAGAAGCGGAAGTCCGTCAATATCTTTGAATCGTAAGATATCGACAGTAATTCCCAACAGGTAGCTGCTGGCATCCCCTTGGTTCCAGTCGTTAAAAATTTTTGCGATTTCTTCCGGCCCTATTTTTTGATCATACCGGAGATGACTGTAAAACTCCGCTATCAATTGCATCTCGGCATATTCGATTCCATTGTGAACCATCTTTACGAAATGTCCCGCGCCTCCATCACCGATATAATCACAGCAGGTTTCATTCAGATTGTTTTTTGCTGCTATGGCCAGCAAAATATCTTTTACTAATTCGAAACCTTGTTTGCTGCCCCCCGGCATAATCGAAGGCCCCAGTATTGCGCCTTCTTCTCCACCGGAAACTCCAGCGCCTACAAAATGAACGCCCTGTTCGGCCAATTGTTTTTGACGATTGCTGGTGTCCGTGTAATGGGAGTTGCCTCCATCCACAATAACATCACCAGCCTCAAGTAACGGAAGCAATTTTTGGATTACATCGTCTACTGCCTTGCCGGCATTGACCATTAAAAATATTTTGCGAGGAGACCTTAAAGAGAGGACAAATTTTTCCAAATCATCAAATGCACTTGATTGATTCAGCTCAGGATATTTATCGGCCATTTTCTTTGCAACGTATTCTTCCTTACCCTCTACATGGCGGTTATAAATTGAAATTGCAAAACCTTTTCCCGCGATATTTCTGGCCAGGCTGGTACCCATCACCCCCAGACCCACCAGCCCAACATCCGATTTTGTGATTCCTATTTTTGACATTATAAGCTCGATTGTTTGATCAAAATCCTGATTGACATTAATTGAAATCCCATAGCCCGGCTCCTCATAAGCATCCATTTGCGAACGCAACATGTCAGCAGTCATAAAATGACCTTCTCTCTTTCTCATTCTTTCATAAATGAGATCATAGTCGCCCTGCAAATGGACCCAAATGACTAGCGATGGGTTAATATCAGCCGATAATATTTTTCGATAACTTTCTCTGAGCGCAGAACAAGTAACAACTACTGTTTCTGTGAGTAGCTTCTCTTTAATAAATTTATTGATGGCCTGAAGCCAAGGTTGCCGGTCTGCATCGCTAAGCGGTATCCCAGAACTCATTTTGGTGATATTGGATTCGGAGTGGAATCCATCCGCATCATGAAAAGAAGCCTTTAGTCGTTCAGCTAAAGCTATTCCAACTGTAGTTTTACCGCTACCGGATATTCCGGTTATAATGACTGCCTTGTTATTTTTGACCACAGGTTTTGGACTTTCCATCTAAAGTGAAATTATTTCTTCCCCGTTGCTGCCCAAAAAATACCTGCATATAAATGATCTAAGAATACGGGATCGCTGAAAACCACAGGTAGGTGGCCAAGAGCCGTATAGAAAGAGCGACCTCCATCGAAATCATGATACCACGCAACTGGATGCACTTTGCCCATGCCTACCCCTTTCACATTTCTGTGAGGCCAATCTACTTTAGGATCGTAAGACGATTCATCTATGGAGAGTACATAGTGCAAGTCGGAAACTTTCTCCGACCCGAACTCATACCATTCATCGGTCCATAATTTATTACCTATGAAACCTTGCAGGCCAGGAAAAGTCGGGTCAAGAATATTTACCCTGGCGGTTTGAATTACCGGATGGATGCGAAACATCCTTCCCACCAATTTGGTGTACCAGTCCCAGTCGTATTCTGTGTCGGATGCGCTGTGGATGCCGACAAATCCTTTCCCGGATTTGATAAAACGCTCCATTACTTTTTGTTGGGCCGAGTCTAAAATATTGCCTGTTGTATTTAGAAAAATAACTACTTTAAATTGTTCGAGGTATTTATCGGTAAACCCATCGGGGTTTTCAAAAAGCACCACGTCAAAAAAGTTTTTAACTCCCAGTTGCTGAATAGCCAGCACGCCTGCATGCTGCGACTCATGATGCCAGCCTCTTGTTGTGGTGACTAAAAGTGCTTTGAATTGTTTAGTTTGCGCAATTGTGATTTGATAACAAACCAGTTGCGCAATTACGGTAAGTGCAAAAATTGTGTTACTGTATTTCATCTGTGATTTCTTTTAATGTGTAAAGCTGCAATCTATTTTGATGTCGGAGATTTTTTCTCGGCTAGTGTAAATTCAAAGTAGGCGAAATTATTGCCCTTGTTGTAATGGAAGGTTAACAGGTGAAGTCCAGGCTCCGAGAACGTGATCGTGCCAATTTCTGCTTTGTTCCAAACATGAAAATCACCCGTCTTTAAAGGCAACTTGCATATGCTGGCTTTTTTTTGATCTATATCAAATGTTATAGTGGCGTCATTGTTGGCGTATAAAGCATCAATCTTATACGTACCCGCCAGCTCAACGTCCACTGTGTAATTAAGCCACTCATTATCCTCCGTCCAACCAATATATAATTGATTTATTTTTGGTATATAGTAATTCTTTATATGATTGAAATCAGCAAAGTCCTTTGTGTAGGAAACATCCACACCTTCATCCTTTCTAAACTCCCATTCATATGGTGTGGCATGAGGGCGCTGATGTCGAGGGTTTACATTCAATCCACCACTACCACGATTTTCAGTTTCGAAATCATGATAGGCAACACCTTCACCTCCCAGATCAAATAAAGCTAACTCAACTTTACCTGGAATAACCTGAGGACCTGAAGTATGACTTGCATCAACAAATGGTTGACCCAGATAGCTTGAAGGAATAGACGTTTTAACCGGCTTTAGATCTTTAATCATAAGATTTCTAAACCGGACAACCTGTTTGGCAAACTCAGGATCTTTCGGAACCTGTAAACCAATCCTCCCTTTCCTTGAGCCCGTCACTTTTTCGTCCACCACTTTCTCGCGATTAAGATACACCTGAATGTGGTCGCCTACGCACGTAATCGCAAGATGGTTCCATTGATTTGGTCGAAGTTGGTTGTTGCCTTTTGAATCTACATGATGTAGCAAACTTCCTGTCAACTTGCGTTGTGGCAGATCGCTGATTTGCACTTCATACCCATGAACATCCGGATCGCCAACCGAATCTTTTGGCATGCGAATGCCAATGCCGGTATTGCATTTTTCCGGAACCAGGAACTCCAGTTCCAAAGCAAAGTCATCCCATTCATCGGTTGTAAACAGCCATGAATCTTTTTTCTCTCTTGCGTCTTGCTGGCCAACGATTTCGCCCTGCTCCACGCTCCAACGACCATTGCCTTGCATAGCCCAACTGCCAAGGTTCCTGCGATTATAAATCGGAGAAAAGCCAGCACGATTTTCTAAGGGGTAATCACTACCAGAAGGTATGAGTGCATTTTTAATGGGCATAACCCAGTCGTCTTTGTCTATGTCATATACTATAAAATCTGAATCGAACTGCCAGTATGCCCAACTAAAACCTAGTGCTTCAGCGGTGCGAGCTACGAATGCTGTATAACGCGCGCGCGATTCAATATCTGCT
>DAOOCD010000340.1:0-3480 GCA_035408225.1 Cyclobacteriaceae bacterium
GACACAAGGAAGACCTCAAGAAGGACATCCTCACAGCAGCCAAAGAGCTTTTTACCCAAAAAGGCTTTGAAGCTACCTCCATCCGGGCCATTGCTGAAAAGATCGAATACTCCCCGGCCACTATTTATCTCTACTATAAAGACAAAAATGAAATTGTACATGCCTTGCACCAGGATGGGTTCAGGCTATTGGTAAATCATTTTGAAGTGCTCAATACGGTTACAAATCCCTTCGAGCGATTGAAAGCGATGGGCCGGGCTTACATTCAATTTGCCATGCAAAACCCTGATATATACCAACTTCTGTTTGTAATGAAGGAACCATTGGAGCATGTGGCCAACTGTTTTGAAGACTGGCATGAGGGCGACCGAGCATTTGACATTTTATTAAAAACCGTTGGCGAATGTCAGAAGATCGGGTACTTCAATGATTTCGATAAAACCATGCTAGATTTTTCAATCTGGAGTACAATGCATGGAATGTGCACCCTCAGAATCAGTGGTCATTTAGGGCACGTTGCAATAGCAAGGGCCAATCAAATAGATCTCGATCATTTGATCAGTGGAGCCTACGAAACCTATGCGGCCATCCTGGAGAAACTAAAATCATAAAATTTTTTACCCATATACTTAACACTGTTTAGTATGAGAACACTATTAATAACATCTCTCATTTTGACTTGTTTCTTAAGCCTCGCACCGGTTGCTGGCAGTGCCCAGCAAGCCCTTGATGAATACATTGAAATCGGGCTGAAGAACAACCTTGTGTTACAACAGAAGAACATCAGCCTGGAAAAGGCAATGCTCTCCCTGAAAATTGCGAACGGTATGTTCTCGCCATCGCTGACCTTGTTAGGCAATTTCTTAAGTGGCACAGGTGGACGAAGCATCTCTTTTCCGGTAGGTGATCTCCTGAATCCTGTTTACAGCACACTCAATCAAATCACAGGTACCGATAATTTCCCGCAGATCGAAAATGTAAATCAGAACTTCTTTCCTAAAGACTTTTACGATGTTCGGGCCCGGGCTTCCATGCCCATTCTTAACACCGATTTAATTTATAACCGCAAAATCAGGGAGAATCAAACTCTGCTTCAAGAGTATGAGGTAATCATTTACAAACGCGAACTTATCCGAAACATAAAAGCAGCTTACTTTAATTACCTGGGTGCACGCGAAGGTGTATCCATTTATCAAAGTGCCCTTACCCGGGCCCAGGAAGGTAAGCGAGTAAACGAATCGCTGCTCGCCAATGGAAAAGGTTTGCCAGCGTATGTGCTTCGGTCGCAAAGTGAAATCGAAAACATTAAAGCTCAATTGGTCGATGCCGAACGACAAGTGGAGAATGCCAAACTCTATATTAACTTCTTGCTAAACCGCGATGCTGATGAAGAAATAATCACTGCCTACTCGGCTGAAGAAAATCTGTTAAATGCTTCCCTCCTGATTCAGGAACCCGCTACGGTACAAAAGCGTGAAGAGTTGATGCAAATCCAAACACTGAAGGGGCTCAATGAAAACCTGCTGAGTATGAATAAACTCTATTGGTCTCCAAAGATCAGTGGGTTTGTTGATTTAGGAGCACAAGCCGAAAACCTCTCCTATACCAGCAACGCCAATTACAACCTGATTGGTGTACAACTCGAAATGCCATTATTTGCCGGACTCACCAACCGTCATAAAATTTCACAGTCAAGGTTGGAAATAAAAAATACGGAGCTCTCTGCCAGCCAGATTAATCAACAATTGAATCTGAGTACTCAGTTTTCAAAGAATAGCTTAATCAGTGCCTTCCAGAATTACCATTCAGCGCAAAAACAATTAGAGGCAGCGCAAAGCTATCAACGTCTGATTGATAAAGGCTATAAGGAAGGGATCAACACATTTATTGAAGCCGTTGACGCGCGCAATCAACTTACCAGCGCGCAACTTCTTGTTACCCTCAATCAATATCGTGTACTGATAGCCGAAGCCAACCTCGAAAGAGAAACAGCTGCTTACACATTCAAATAGGCAACCAAAATAATTAAATCCAGCAACCCACAAACCATTTTAGAATATGAGATCCCTTTATCTACTCATTATCGCTGCCGGCATCCAGGCATGCACCCCGGAAGAAAAAACAGATACTCAATCCACAAAAGGTGAAGCGATACCCGTGCGCGTGATGGCCCTACAAAAAGAAGAATCAAGCCCGGTTATTCAAACTTCTGGTCTCTTCACCACAGATGACGAAACCAACCTTGCCTTCAAAACCGGGGGAATCATTGAGAAGATTTATGTGAAAGAAGGAGATGCCATTCGCAAGGGACAACTGCTGGCAACCATTAACTTAACTGAAATTGAAGCACAGGTTGCCCAGGCGCGATTATCGTACGAAAAAGCTAAACGCGATTTCCAACGCGTTGAAAATCTATATAAAGATAGCGTAGCAACCCTGGAACAATTTCAAAATGCCCGCACGGGCATGGAGGTAGCTTCCCGTCAGTTGGAAGCCGCCAACTTCAACCGTTCCTATTCTGAAATCCGGGCTGTAAACAACGGATTTGTTTTGCGCAAGATGGCAAGTGAAGGTCAGGTGATCTCTTCAGGCACATCCGTCTTTCAAACCAATGGAGCCGGACAAGGAAAATGGATTCTTAAAACCGGTGTAAGCGATCGCGAGTGGGCTTCCGTAAATGTGGGTGATAAGGCAACGATTACCACCGATGCCCTGGCAACTAAAACATTTGAAGCAATCGTCACCCGAAAGTCAGAGGGAACGGATGCGATGAATGGCTCCTTCACCCTTGAACTCACACTTAAGTCACCGGGCCTTGGATTAGCCAGTGGCTTATTTGGTAAAGCAACCATCGCTGGTTCGCGCAAGCAAAACGTTTGGAAGATTCCCTACGATGCGCTACTCGATGGCAATGCGCAGTCGGGTTATGTATTTGTTACCAATGATGAGAAGATGGTGCACAAAGTACCTGTAGTAATTGGAAGCATCGAAAAAAATGAGGTAGTCATACAGGCGGGTCTTGAAAATGCACGGAAACTTATCATCAGTGGCAGCGCCTACCTGAAGGATAGTTCCGCCATTCAAATCATCAAGTAATAGACACAAGGCATTAGAAATTAGACTTCAGACTCATGAAAATATCTGATTACGCAGTAAAGAATTATCAGTTCACGCTCGTGATTTTTTTAATGATCATCGCGCTGGGTGTAACGACCATCCTTAACATGCCGCGCTCGGAGGATCCCGAACTTAACGCGCCTCAATACCCCATCGTGGTAGTGTACCCGGGCACCAGTCCTAAGGATATGGAAGAATTGGTTGCCAAACCGTTGGAACGTAAAATCTCTGAGCTGGAAGATATCGACCGCATCAAGACTACTATTGGTGATGGCGTAGCGGTTTTGTTTGTTGAATACAAATATGAAAGTGATGTCGATGAAAAATACTCAGAGCTCGTGCGTGAAGTCAATGCCCTGCGCA
>DAOOCD010000341.1:0-3465 GCA_035408225.1 Cyclobacteriaceae bacterium
TATTTCAGTCTCATCCTAAGTTCTTATGACAATTCCCGGATTACTTCTTCAAATTCAACTTCTGATTCATTGGCGGTAACTCACCGTTAAGAATCATCTGTAGTTTTTGAAGATGACCATCCAACTCTTTATTTAATTCATCAAACACCTTATAGACTCCAGCTGTTGGTTTGTTATCCCCACTTTCCAGGCTTCTGCGAACTGCCGAAATGCGATTTCCCAACTTAATTGGAAAGTTGAGCGGATCCTGACCACTTCGGTTTTTGGTTTGATACAAATCTTCCTCTATGATCGTAAGTTTCGTAAGTATGTCTTTAGCGGACGCAGCAACAGCAGGATCTGTGTTGGTCTTTAAAGCCTCTTCAAATTGTTTCCTGATTTTGCGGATGTCAATTACTGCCTGATTGGCTGCACTCTCACGATCCCTTATTTTCATTGCAAGGTCAAACGACTCTTTTAAGTCACCTTCGGTTACGCCTTTCAAATTCGGATTGATTTTAACGTTGAAACTTTTGGTCTCTGAATAACTTCCGGCTGTTAAACGCACCTGGTATTTTCCAATCGGTGCCTTCGGTCCGTTTTGCGGCCGCGCCCCCCAGATGATCATACCATCAAAGACGGTAGCACCAGGATATCGCAAGTTCCAACTGAACATATTTAATCCGGCAGCCGTAGTAGGTTTTGATTCACCACGGCCCCACCAGTCTCCCGAAGCAGGCTTTTCTTCAGGCTTGTTTCCCACAAACTTGCGAACAAGTTTTCCGTCCGCATCCAGTACCTCTATAACAACCGAATCAGCTTTGTTCTTTAAGTAATATTGAAATACAGCATCATACACGCCCCGGATCGCATCAGTAGGTTGAAACAAGATTGCCTGCTGATTCACCTTATCAGCAGTCATTTGGCGGAGCGGACCGATGTCATCTAAAATCCAGAACCCACGTCCATGGGTGCCCAGCACCACATCATCATTCTTCACCACTAAATCGCGAATGGGAGTATCGGGTAAGTTCAATTGCAACGGCTGCCAGGTGGTACCTGCATTGAAAGAAACATAAGCTCCATGTTCTGTTCCTAAAAACAAAAGTCCGGGCCTTACATGATCTTCGCGAACCGAGCGTGCAAAGTGACCATCCTTAATTCCAGTAATAATCTTGGTCCAGGTTTTTCCATAATCGGTAGTTCTGAATACATAAGGCTGACGATCATCGACCTGGTACCGAAAGGCTGCCACGTACGCAGTGCCGGCATTGTGTTTTGATTCATCGATAATAGCAACTACCGAATTCTTTGGTAGTTCCTTTGGAGTAATGTCTGTCCATTTCTTGCCGCCATCGCGGGTGATTTGAATCTTGCCATCATCGCTACCGGCCCAGATCGTATTAATGTCATGATTGGAAGGAGCCAACGCAAACACGGTTGCATAAATCTCAGGCCCGTTCATGTCTTTCGTGATCTCGCCACCGGTTAGGCCCAATGTTTCAGGATCAGCATAGGTTAAGTCCGGAGAAATTTTCTCCCAACTCTGGCCATCATTGGTAGTTTTCCAAACATGTTGCGAACACGTGTATAAAGTGTTAGGATCTTTCGGTGAAAACACAATTGGATATGTCCACTGCCAGCGCTCGGGTAAGGAACTTGCGGGCTCACCGGAAAAGAATCTTGGATATACCTGGATGTCGCGAATCTGGCCGTTGGTGCGATCATACTTTGTAAGCAAAGCCCCCTGACTACCTGCATAAAATACATCGGGGTTTAAGGGATGTGATGTGATGTAGCCACTTTCGCCACCGCCAACATCATACCCCCATTCGCCCAACTCATTCATAAAATTCCAGCCATCACTCGGGATTGCAATAGTACTATTGTCTTGCTGGGCACCGGCCACATGATAGGGAACATGGTTCGTAGTAGTAACATGATACAATTGTGTAGTGCAATAGTCTTGTTCTGTCCAACTCTTACCCCCATTTACTGAAACCACGCCCCCACCATCGTCCGACAAGATCATGCGTTGCGGGTTATTCGGGTCGATCCACATATCGTGGTGATCGCCATGCTTCGTGTTAATACTTTCAAATGTCACTCCACCATCGGTACTCTTAAAGAAATCTACGTTTAAGCAATAGACCGTCTCACGATCCTGGGGATCGGCATAAATGCGGGAATAGTAAAATGCACGCTGGCGAAGTTTACGTTCATCATTCATCTTCTTCCAACTGGCCCCGGCATCATCACTGCGATAAACACCGCCATCATTCGCTTCCACGATAGCCCAAAGCCTTTTGTTATCTGCTGGTGAAACTGTGATTCCGATTTTACCAAGCGGTGCTGCAGGCATGCCGGGATTTGCTGTTAAATCAATCCACGTGTCACCGCCATTTTCTGATTTCCAAAGTTTGCAATCAGGACCCCCGCCCCACATCTTCCAGGTTTTGCGATACACCTGCCAGGTTGTGGCATATAAGATTTTAGGATTGGTACGATCAATTATTAAATCAGCTGCTCCGGCTTTCGGACTAACATATAATACTTTCTTCCACGTGTTGCCACCATCAACTGATTTGAACACGCCACGCTCTTCATTATCTCCATACGGATGACCCAACGCTGCTACATAGACAATGTCGGGATTGGTTGGATGAACACGAATACGCGAGATCGCCTGCGTCTCCTTTAACCCTAAATGCCGCCAGGTTTTTCCACCATCGGCAGATTTGTAAACACCATCACCTTGCGTGATGCTGCCCCGGAGTTGTGTTTCGCCACCCCCTATATATATAATGTCAGGATTAGTTTCGGCTACAGCCACCGCTCCAATCGAGGAGCTGGAAATTTTTCCGTCTGTTACCGGGGCCCATTCCTGACCGCCATCGGTGGTCTTCCACAAACCACCCCCGGTAGCGCCAAAATAATATTCATTAGGTCGGCCCGGACTTCCCGAAGCACCTAAAGAACGGCCACCCCGTTGTGGCCCGATGTTGCGCCATTTATAGTTGGAATAAAAAGAAGGATCGAGGGTTTGCGCTTCAGCAATGAAAACACCGACCATCAGCAAACAAAATAGAAATAGTCTTGACATAGTCATAGGGTTAGAAAGCCATTTGAATTTCAAATTAGAAAAATCCGGCAGACAGCGAAATTAGAATTACAGAGGAGGTTAAACAAAGTCGTCAGACCGCTGAAAGCTTCCGCAAGAAGCGGTCAGACGACTTACCATATCAAGCATCGTCTCTCAACGAGGACAATGCGAGAAAGGACTGACCAACCTTTCACAGGATTCCGGGTCTCGTTGAAGCGATGAGTCATGTTTTAAATTCTCGTACTCGCCCGGAATGACACAATAAATTAAACAGTCAGGCTAAGGCTAAGGCCCGGTCATACCTTTTCAAGCATCATCTCTCAACGAGGACCTTTAGACTTGTACTTAATTACTAACCTAATATCAGTACAATCATCATCACA
>DAOOCD010000342.1:0-3454 GCA_035408225.1 Cyclobacteriaceae bacterium
CTTTTACGTTTGAGGGTGAAACAGGAACCTGTATTATGATGAAGAAAAAGGACAGCATCATTGAATTGTATCAAATGCCGGAGAAGCAATTGAAAGAGATCAGAGCGCGGAACCATGGGCATATTGATCACATCGCATTTGACGTTGATGACATTGAGCAGACGTTCGTGCTCTTGAAAAATGCATCTTTCAGGATTCTTGAAGAGGAGCCTGTGCATCTCGCATCGTTTTGGAAAAACGGATGTAAATATTTTAATATCCTGGGCCCAGACGGAGAAAAACTGGAGTTCAATCAGGTCTTGTGATAGACAGAGCGTCCCGGGCGATCCACTAGCCATCCTTTTTAAGCCTTTCGAGATCGGCTCACATTTCGACCATCGTCTTCGCTTCGGGACGATGCGAAAGATTTGCTATAGATTCAGCATAGCGCATCGTCTCGCCCAAGGCGAGAGAGACGATGCTTGGCAATGAACCTGACGGAGAAAAACTGGAGTTCAATCAGATCTTATAATAGCCAGTAGGTACCGGTCGATCGACCGGCCATCCATTTTAAACCTTTCCAGATCAGCTTTTTTATTTATCTTAATGCAATGAAAATAATCTACGTGGGCATTGTTGTCCTGCTGGCTGCAGGTTGTTCCACCGAAAAAAAGCAAGTTGCTATGCAGGATATTCAAGGCACCGCCTCCTTACTCGAATCCACCGACACATTAATTAATAAGCACGGAGCAGTCGCCATCATTACCCCTTTTGGAGGTAAGTTAATTTCTCTTTGGGTGCCAGACCGCAACGGTAAGTTGGGCGATGTAGTGCTAGGTTATGACTCTGCTAAACAATACGTTTCAGGCAATCCCTACTTTGGTGCATTGATAGGCCGCTATGGAAACCGAATTGCCAACGGAAAATTTACCCTGGAGGGCAAAACATATCAGCTTGCCTTGAACAACGGAGCCAATGCCCTGCACGGTGGACCCCTGGGGTTTCACAATGTGTTGTGGCAGAAAGCCAATGATGGGAATCCGAACAATGTGGTCTTAACCTATGTAAGCAAAGATGGGGAAGAAGGATACCCGGGTACACTACGTGCCAAGGTTACGTACACCCTCACGGATGATAACGAGTTGACGATTGAATACGAAGCAACAACCGATGCGACCACAGTAGTTAATCTCACCCACCACTCGTTTTTCAATCTGGCCGGGGCTGGAAGTGGGGATATTCTTAATCATGAATTGATGATTAATGCCGATCGGTTTACTCCGGTAGATGCCGGGTTGATTCCTACCGGTGAACTAAAGTCTGTAAAGGGAACTCCCTTTGATTTTACCAGCCTAACCAAAATTGGTGCCCGGATAACTGATAATGATGAGCAACTTAAGAATGGGAAAGGGTATGATCATAATTGGGTGTTGGTAAAGAATGGAAATGAATTTTCACTAGCGGCTACTGTAAAGGAGCCTGCTTCAGGCCGGGTAATGGAAGTGTGGACGACAGAGCCTGCCTTACAATTCTATTCGGGTAATTTTTTGGATGGCACTGATATTGGCAAGGGCGGTTTGAAGTATGAATTCCGAACTGCAATTTGTCTCGAAGCACAACACTTTCCGGATTCCCCTAATCAACCCGGCTTTCCTTCTACCGTATTAAAGCCGGGCGAGGTTTATAAACAAAAGACGACTTATAAGTTTAAGACGGAATAACAACCAACGATTTTATAACTGTCCTTTAGTAGGATTCAATAAGGCAAATCCACTTGCCAGAGCCTTTACTCCCCATATTCGATTCTATCAGAATATTAAACAAGTCATCGGTTTAGATGATATTAATCATGTTTTACAAACGAGTGCGGTAGTAGTTTTACGCATGAAGGATTTGAATTAGTGACGAGTAGCGAACTATAAATTTTTAGGTTATGAAATACATAGTTGGAATTGCCCTTGGCTTTTTAATTTTTGCCTGTACTCAGCAGAAGCCAAATGAGGTTCAAACAGAATTGAGTAAGAGTGCAATTGATTCATTAACAGACCCTGCAACGGGTATCGGTTTGGTGAGAGACGTGGTACTCAATAGCCCACTCGAGCAGGACAAAGTGGATCGGGGATTGACTATTTATGAAAAAAACTGCAAGTCATGTCATAAATTAGATGATCAACGACTTGTTGGGCCAGGCTGGAAAGATGTTACCCACCGCAGAAAGCCTGAGTGGATCTTGAATATGATTACGAATGTAGACATGATGCTTGATAATGATGAACAGGCACAGAAGTTATTGGAAACCTGTAAAACGCGGATGAATGTTGACGTATTGTCGGTGGCCGATGCACGTGACGTACTTGAATTCATGCGACAAAATGATGGTGAGAAATAGCGATTAAGATTCTAAATCTTTTAAAAACAACCCTTTTATCGTTCGGTAAAGGGGTTGTTTTTTTACAGTCTCGTCAATGATTAATAAGAGAAGCGTCTGTCAACCTTAATCCGATCAAAATTTAATGAAAAAGTCTTCTGATATGATCAGGATCATAAACGAAATGTGATCCAATCATAATCTTTGATGGCCGATTGATATGAAGAAAAGCAACCTGCCATCAAGCCTTACAGACTATAATTCGCTCTGGAACCCTGTTTTAGAAGCATTTACAAAAGAAGTCATTGTGAATGGTGATGTAAGTCATTCTTTGCAATCGAGTGCAACAATAGGTTTGCATAATAAAAACAACAGAATCATGATTGACCCCCTGGTGCTACAAAGTTATGGAGCAAAAGAAATCAGCCTTCAGAAGGATGACGTACTTTTTCGGGAAGGAGAGGAAGCCTTGAATTACTTTCAGGTGATTCACGGATCAGTTAAAATGATCACCAATAGTCCCGATGGTCAGGAATTTATTCAAGGCATTTTCAAAACCCATGATAGTTTTGGCGAACCGCCACTGCTTTGTTCTTTTCCTTATCCCAGTAATGCAGTAGCCCTGGAGCCTACGGTTGTTATCAAATTATCCAAAGAGAAATTTCTAACGCTCCTCCGCGAAAACTTTGACATTCACCTTCATTTAGATCAGGTCCTGTGCCAGCGGTTGCGATACAAATCCATGGTGCTTTCTGAAATCTCATTTTATGACCCTGAGCATCGCATCACGAGCTTGTTGAAATATTTGAAAGACGACTCGGTCAATCAAGGAAGACAGCTTAGGAGTCAGGTTCAGGAGAATCATGACTATGTAGTTCCTTTCACCCGGCAGCAGTTGGCAGATATGAGTGGCCTAAGGGTGGAGACCGTAATCCGTACTGTGAAAAAGATGGAAGAGGAAGGTAAACTCAGACTCGTAGGAAGAAAAATAACATTATAACCAAAACCAATAAAATCTATGAAATATATACTTGCAATCGCCCTCGCCAGCCTGATCTTCTCGTGCGCGCCAGATAAGCCCTCGGCAGATACAAAGGAAACGGATCC
>DAOOCD010000343.1:0-3449 GCA_035408225.1 Cyclobacteriaceae bacterium
CCTAACCATAGGGATTAATCATTGGTTTTTTACTCCTTCACTCTTAATGAAGCAATGAATCAATCTCCTTTCTGGGTTTAGGCTTTTTTCTTTTCTCTTTGGTGCTCTTTCCTTTCCGCGCCTCTTTAATATCATGCTCAATTGTATACCCGATCGACAAAGAAATTATTTGTTCTATTGCCTTAAGACTATCACGGAAACCAGGCTGGGATGTGTAAGCACTGTTTTTATTTCCATACTGGATAAATCCGTACGAATAACGTAATTCAATAACCACATCCTGATTTTTGCGAATAGGAGCATCGATACCCAATCCGATATCAAATCCAACCAGCCATCGGTTGGTCTCTTTCAGATACATCTCATCTGGTTTAATCAAAGGCACTTCGCTTAAAGGACCAAATACAACATCATAATCAAAGGGCTCTCCTCCTGAAACTCTTCCGCGCCCATTAAGCCAATGACTGATACGAGGTCCGGCATTGATAAACCAGTTTCCCGGAATATGCTCGCCCCATTGAACGGGGAACGACTTTCGCGCGATGATAGATGCATCCAGGTAATTATAGATGGCTATATGCGCAGAGGTATCATGGTTAAAATACACTTTTCGGCCTCGTTGCGAAAATCCAATTTCGGTTTGAATAGAATAATTTTTCTTCAACGGTAAATTGATTAATCCGGATCCAAAAAAACCAGCTTTACTTTTACTGGAGAATTCGTCCTTATCATCCTGATCAATAAATGAATTCATGGACCACGTGCTGCCTGCCTTTACTCCCCAGACAAATTTTTGAGAAAACGCTGTTGGCCCTGAGAGTATCAGAAGTAGGCTGCTCATGATTAATGCAAAAATTCTATTCATTGAACGATGAAATATAGGCTCTCATGGTTAAAACGGATATCCAATTCCCACATTAAAAATCACAGGTTCTTTGTCAGTGCCGAAGGGTTTGAAGAACTTAATTTTGTCAAGAACAAACCGGTTTCCTTCCTCACGTCCGGGGTCATATACCTTTAGGCCCATATCCAATCGTAGTAGTAGAAACGAAAAATCGAACCGGAGACCAAATCCTGTACCCACGGCTATTTCTTTGATGAAACCCCGACCGAATTTAGAATTACCCTGCCACGGTGCTTTGTTGTCACCGGCCTGGGCAGTTGTAATTTGATTAAATGTCCATACGTTTCCGGCATCTACGAAAATGGCTCCATTCACAAACCCAAATAACTTTCTTCTTAACTCAATACTGCCTTCTAATAGTATGTTACCCGGCTTCTCATAACTGTAATCAAATAATCCGTCTTTCGTTGGATCTTCGCTAAGGTTAGGCGGCACGCTACCAATCCCCAACCTGCGTGGCAGCCACGCTCGCACGCTGTTACTTCCTCCCGCAAAGAAATATTTTTCATAGGGTAATACTTCATTCGAACTATAGGCATACCCAACACCGCCATTGAGCCGATAAGAAAGAATGGTATTTTTATTGATGACTTTGCTTCTTCTTCCATCCACACTGAAGCGAACATATTGATAAAGTTCTAGTCCTCTATCTGTGATGTACCCAGGTTCGGCAAAGTTAAATAAAGTGCCACCAGATTCAGCCTGCATGCGTAACAGGTGTGAGGTTCGCTCTGTATTTCCGTAGTTATCGGGATTCCAGGTAACAGCAAAAATCATACTGCTGACAAAGCTTGGGTTGAAAGAATTTTTCAGATTGTTTCCTTCATTCTCTTGCAGATCAGTTAGCAAGGCATTGAATGCGCTGTCCAGCTTCGACCGGATAACGTTCAAATTGATAAGGGTAAATGAATAATTTGTCCGTTGTTTATTCTGCCAGGTATAGGTATCCGAAACAGTTGTAATGGACCGGGTATATTCGGGTCTGTCTGTATACGTATACCCTGCCAATAATCGGGTTCTTGGATTGAATCTCGCCAACCGAAATTCTCTCTTTTCGCTAAAGGGAAATAGAAACTGCGGAAAAGTGATACTACCATTCACGTTGGCTTCGGTGCTCTTGTAAAAATTATTCTGATCGGTGGCAGAAGCTACTCCTTCAAAACCAAACCGGCCACTGATCTCTGCAATCTCCATCCCGCCAAAAAGATTTCGCTTTTTCAGGTTGGTACTGATGTAAGGGCCTGGGAAACCCTGGGTCATTGTAAGACCCGCTTCGTTCGCCCATGAATATTTATTCAGCGGACTACAAAAGATATTGCCAATGAATTTACCTCCGGACGAATCATAATTCATGTTGATGAATTTAAAGATATCAAGATTGGCAAGTTGTCGTTGGGTATCAAAGGATTGGGTTCGGCTATACAAGCTGTCTTTATGAATAAAGACCCGCTGAGCTAATAATTTTTTACTGTATTCACTTTTGAAATAATTAAAGGTGATGTTGTATTTGCTTACAGATTGACGTTTAAGACTGTCAGTGGTATTAACCGCAGCATCGGTAGTGAAGGTAATGGAATCTAACCGGAATATTTTGTGCGAGTCTCTTCGGGGTGGATTTTTGATTTCAACCTGCAAGGCTACCTGGTAACTTCCCTGGTAGGAGGTATCCACAGAGAATTCAACATATTGTCGTGTAAAATCATAATAGCCAAGGTCTCGCATCTGCAAATCAATGCGTTCCCGCTCTTTATTTAATTTTCCCTGATCGTACCGGTCATTCATTTTAATCAGGCTCAATTGCTGTGTGGTGTGTATGATCGAATCAATTGTTCTATCCGGGATCAGATAAAAAATAGTATCATAAAGGTAGGGTCTGCCTGGTTCAACCTGATAGATTACAGTAACCCTCTTTTTGTATTCCCGGGTTCGGTAACTGACTTTATTTCGAAAATAACCCTGGTTAAACAGGAAGTTACTTAATTTACCTAAAGTGCCTTCCAGACTCATGGTATCAAATACGGCAACCGGTTCTCCCCATTGCATAAAGAGGTTTCCAGTCTCGATTTTCTTATCGAGTACATTGCTTTTTTCCTGCCTGCGATATTGGAGCGAGCTTACTTTTTTCTGACTTTTTGTTGCCGCTATTTTCGTATCGAATTTCTTTTCTACCCGTGCTTTCTGATCAATAAATTTTTGTTGGTTATACCGCTTTTTACCGGCTTCATGCATCCATACCAGGTAGTTGATCGGCAAAGGCAATCCAAACAATCGATCATTTTCCTTTTTAACGTATAAATTCGATAAACCTTCTTTATTGAATCCTTTAGGAGCTTCGATGGTTTGGCGGTATAATAACTTTTGATTTTCTTGGAGATACCGGGTACCCAGACAACTGCTGAGCAGCCAGGGCAGGAAAATATAGACAATTCGTTTTAGTTTATTCACTATGATCTCCAAAGCCAAAATTAAACAAATCAAAGCCTTACAGGTAAAAAAATACCGAAAACAAGAGCAATGCTTTGTCGTGGAAGGTACTAAAAGTGTG
>DAOOCD010000344.1:0-3449 GCA_035408225.1 Cyclobacteriaceae bacterium
AAAAAAATCAAGGCATCCGCCAGCTGGCGGATTGCCGGGGCAACGCGCTTCGGGTTTCATTGCTAATGATTCCCACAATCACTGAAATAGATTGAGTAAGTATGCATGTTACTATCTACTTCAAGCATCGACTCTTAATAGGCTTGAATTAATACATCCGTAGGGATATTTAATTTTTCATGAAGTTGCCGGATCATCTCTAACGATAGCTTTCTCTTTTTGCTTAATATTTCACTTGCTCTACTCTTTAGTCCAACGACTTTCGCTAAATCTGTCTGAGAATACCCAAGTTGTTCCATTCTGAATTTTATTGCTTCAATGGGGTCAGGCAGGTCAATTGGAAAATGTTCATTTTCGTATTGGTCAATGAGTATCCCCAGTATCTCTAGTTCGTCTCCTTCCTCAGTCCCCTTTTTAGCGTCAAAAATTAACTCAAGTCTGTCCAACGCTTGCTGGTAATCTTTTTTAGTCTTTATGGGTTTTAAGTTCATCGTTATCAAATTTTATTTGCGTCAATCCTGTCGTATTCTTTATGAGTCCCAACAAACCGTATCCACATCATTTGATAGTAGAAATTAATCTTAACAATTAGTCTATAGCTATTTCCTTTTATGTTGAAAACAACTCTATTGTCACCGAGTACGCTTGCTGTAGGGTACTCTTTCTTTATTTGATGGGTATTTTTCCATTCACTCTTTTCAGCCTCCCGATACCAGGATTTAAGTTGTTGCTCGCAATCCGAATGTTTAGTCCAAAACTCCCGGAGTGCTTTCTTTGCAATTACTCTCAAGCATTAATCTTTTGTCAAAGGTACCGGAAAGTTCCCGTATTGGGAATTATTAGGATGTTATTTTTCTGTGATTTTGGGATTAGATTGGAGTATCAGGGGTCCTGCAAGTAAGATCCATTCACTTCTCACTTCGAAAATTTCAGGTTGGAAGGCCTGACGGCAATACTAGCGGAGGCCAAAACGCATCGTCCTCGTTGAGAGACTATACTTGAAATAAGCGGTGTGTTAGGAACCGCAGAGTCGCAAAGGCGCAGAGATAATTAATCAAAAGATTCATGTGATTTTCTCATCAAACCTCATTTAAGTGAGCCCCTGACTGTCGCCACCATCGTTATTTGATTCTAAACTGGAAGGGATAGTAATCGCTGCTAGGATTGCAATTGCTCGTTGTGTAGCCAGGATTTTTTAGCTTGTAATTCTTCTTTTGATTCCACCATGTCGGGATCAGGAACACAACAGTCTACAGGGCATACCGCAGCGCATTGTGGCTCTTCATGAAACCCGGTACATTCCGTACACTTGCCTGATACGATATAATAGAATTCATCAGAAACCGGGGCCTGAGAAGATTTTGCGTCAACTTTAGATCCGTCCTCCATTTCCACCTGGGTAAGTGCAGTGCCTCCGGCCCAATTCCATTCACGGCCACCTTCATAGATGGCGGTATTGGGGCATTCGGGCTCACAAGCCCCACAATTAATGCACTCATCCGTTATCTTTATTGCCATGCTGCGCTAAATTTCAAGTTCCTAAAGTACTTTTGCCACAAAAATACGGTTACAAATTCATCTGTCAAAACAGCGTAGACCCCCTAAAAGTTTTAGAATAATGAAATTGGAGGATCGGATTGAGGCATTCGCAGCTTTGGGTAATAAAATTGACCGACTGAGCGAGTCTGAGAAACAGTCTATTTTTGAACAGGCTGCTCAATACAATGCCTGGTTTACGGCCGATTCCGTACGGATGGCGTTATCGGGAATCAGTCACTTCCTGAAAAAGGAAACACTCACCGCATGGACGGCCCACTATACCCTGACTGATGTGAAAGAAAGAAGTATTGGTGTTGCCATGGCTGGAAATATTCCGTTGGTTGGCTTTCATGACCTACTCTGCATTCTTATCAGTGGTCATGTAGTGGTAGCAAAAAAAAGCTCACAGGATTCGTACCTGATCACGCTCTTAACCGATTGGCTAACCGACCTGGAACCTCGTTTTAAATCAAAGATAAAATTTGAAGAACGATTGAATAAGGTAGAGGCTGTTATCGCTACCGGCAGTGATAATACGGCCCGCTACTTCGAATATTATTTCAGAAACATTCCACACATCATTCGAAAGAACCGAACCTCGTGCGCCATCCTGATGGGTGAAGAAGAAGAATCTCAATTGATTGAACTGGGTAAGGATGTGTTCACCTATTTTGGTCTTGGCTGTCGCAATGTTGCGAAGTTATATGTTCCGGAAGATTACAGTTTTCCCGGATTATTAAACTGTTGGGAAATTTACCAACCCATTATCCATCACCATAAATATGTAAACAATTACGACTATCAAAAGTCCATCATGCTGGTAAACGGTATACACCATTATGATAATGGGTTTATCATGCTTACCGAGAGTGAGAACCTGGTCTCTCCTATTTCAGTTTTGTTTTATGAGACCTATCGGAACCTGGCCGACCTGAATGCAAAAATTGCGAAGCAAAAAGAAAAAATTCAGTGTGTGGTTTCTGCTAATGGCTGGTTTAAAGACAGCATTCCGTTTGGTAAAGCACAACTTCCGGAAGTATGGGATTATGCCGACC
Source organism: Cyclobacteriaceae bacterium (assembly GCA_035408225.1). Lineage (GTDB taxonomy): Bacteria > Bacteroidota > Bacteroidia > Cytophagales > Cyclobacteriaceae > ELB16-189. The sequence goes on from DAOOCD010000344.1 coordinate 2,595, forward strand.
AGTTAGATACCCTGAAGTTTCTATCTTCTATTTAACCCTTAGCGGAGAATTTCAATCCAGCCTTTATAGGATTGATCCGTTGTAGAAAGGGTATAATAATAGATTCCGTCTGCAGCCTCGCCCCCTGTCCAATCGTTTTTATAATCAGCTGCAGAGAAGACTTCCTTACCCCACCGGTTCGTGATTATCAACCGGGAGTTAGTGGGTAAATTCCGGATCACCAGCAGATCATTGGCACCATCGCCATTAGGAGTGAAAATATTCGGGATAAACAATCCACACCCTTCCGTAGGTTCAATAATCTCAAGATCTTTAAACGCTGAGGTCACAGACCCAACACACCCATTTACGGCTGACTGATCCTGAGAAATCTGAACCTCATATTGTCCCAATGCTAAACCAGTAATAGTAAATGATCCGGCGGCAGCCTGATCTTTTGTGATCGCTCCACTCTTCACTACGTTACCATTGGCATAAACTTCAAAAGTATAATCAGTGTTGGCTGAACCGGTAATATTAAACAATGTAACAGACCCCGAACTCACCAGGCAATCATAGCTACCTGCTGCCAGACTAAAATCTACAAAATCAGGTATGCCGGTGGGATCGATCGTAAAATTACCAACCTTAATACAAGCCGGATTCGTGTCATCTCCATACGTCACGGTATAGTCATAGTTTCCGACAGGCAAGGCAGTGAAAACAAAATTGTTAAACTGAGTCTTTTGTATCGGGCCATCAATATCAATCTTAACGCCAATGATATTTACTACCGGAACTGCCGGGGAAATATCAAACGTAACCGTGCCATCAGGAACTGCCGCCCCACAGGTTGCCAACGTAGTTACTGGCGTA
>DAOOCD010000345.1:0-3411 GCA_035408225.1 Cyclobacteriaceae bacterium
GTTTGATAAAGCAGGATCGCAGAATTCTGTCCCATGACCATTTCTGATTCAATGGACGATCTTCCGGTTTCAGATCTTTTACGCGAATTAATTCCTTATCAAGAAATCCATCCTGCTGTAAAATCACTTTACGTTTTGCATCATATGGATAATACATATTCTCAGCAATATGTTTCCAACGATCAATTTCAGCTTTCTCCTCAAACTTAGTCTTACTCACCAGTTCTGCATAACGCTTGGGATTAGCAGACTTTACGTACTCAACAGCCTGCATGGCAAATCGAAGTGTCCACGCACCCAGGTAGTTTGTGTACCAGTTATTGTTTACATTATTCTCGTATTCATTCGGGCCGGTTACCCCCAATACCACATATTTACTCTTGTCCTCCGACCATGTTGCGCGTTGATTCCAGAATCGTGCGATACCGATGAGCACTTCTAATCCAAACTCGGTGAGATATTCGCGATCACCCGTATAATCAATATAATCACGCATCGCATATGCCATTGCACTGGTGCGATGAATCTCTTCAAAGGTAATTTCCCATTCGTTGTGGCATTCTTCTCCATTCATTGTAACGAAGGGATAGAAAGCAGCTCCATCCTTAAAGCCCAACTTCTTTGCGTTTTCGATGGCTTTGCCCAAATGCTTGTACCGATAGATCAACAGATTACGAGCCACTTTAGGCTCAGCTGTACTTAGGAAGAAAGGTAAACAGTATGCTTCCGTATCCCAATACGTACTACCACCATATTTCTCACCGGTAAATCCTTTGGGTCCGATATTCAGACGCTCGTCCTCGCCTGTGTAGGTTTGAGTGAGTTGGAAGATATTAAACCGAATCCCTTGTTGTGCGGCAACATCTCCTTCAATGGTAATATCGCACTCCTCCCACTTATGTGCCCAGACTTTAACATGGCTGGCAAAAAGTTTATCAAATCCAGCGGCTAGTGCTTCTTTTAGTTTCGCTTTGCAATGGTTGACTAACTGATCTTTAGGATGATTCTCTGAAGATAAAACAGCAGCATATTTATAAATGACAAGTGGGGTACCTTGCTTCAACTCGGTAACTACAACATTATCTGCATACTTCTCTCGTACGTTGGTTGTTACTTTTCCTACAATACTTTTCCCTTCACTTTGAATATCATACTGGATACCGGTACATACATGAAAGAAGGTTTTTTTGGTTTGAGCTGTAACAATAGCTAACCCCGGTTGAGCTTCTTTGTAGACTTCCTCCCAAAACTTTTCATCATAATTTGAGTCTTTGTTGACCACGTCAGCATCCACTGACAATGTAAGTGTAATGGGTGCTGAGAAATTTTCAGGGGTTATCTCATACCGGATTGCACCAATTTCGCCATCAGCCATGGAGCAGAAACGCTTAGAATCCACACGTATCTTCTTACCATCGGGTAACGTAGCGGTGAATGTGCGGTGCAATAAACCTTGTTTCATATCCAAAACGCGAGTGAATTTTTCGACTTTGCATTTGGCAAGATCTAAGGTCTGGTCTCCAATTTTAATCTTGATTTCGATCCAACTTGGTGCATTTAATACTTTAGCGAAATATTCCGGATAACCGTTCTTCCACCAACCCACCCTGGTTTTATCTGGATAATAAACACCTGCCACATAACTTCCCTGATGGGTTTCCCCACTGTAATCTTCTTCGAAGGTTGCGCGTTGCCCCATGCGTCCGTTGCCGAGGCTAAAAACGCTTTCGGATACTTTGTTGTAATGAGGATTCAACCCTTCCTCAATAATGTGCCATTCGTGGTGTTTGAGGTATTGCTTCATACGCTATAATTCAAGATTCTTAATTTAAAATTCAATCAGTTAAAGTTTATCAAGCCACTGCACGTCAAAATCACCTGTGCGGGCTACCACCTTATTCGCCTTTCCGAGTTGTTCAACAGATCCAACGCCTACACACTTCATTCCGGCAGCCAGTGCCGCCTCAACACCAGCTTCCGCATCTTCAAAAACAACACACTCATTTGGGGTGGTACCTAATTTATGAGCAGCCAATAAAAATATTTCAGGATCAGGTTTCGAATGTGTAATCATGGTGCCATCGACCAGGGTATCAAAGTCGCGGCCAATACCCAGCAACTCAATAACACGAGGCGCATTTTTGCTGCTGGAGGCTAATCCTACTTTAATATTTTTCTTCTTCAGGTTCTTGAGCAATTCTCTTACACCCGGGAATATTTCTTCAGGTCGTATGGATTCAATGTACTCTACAAACCATTTATTCTTTTTTTCTGCTAGCTGTTCTTTCTGTTGTTCCGGCAACTCGATTTTACCTAATGATAAGATAATTTCAAGAGACCTCATCCTGCTCACACCCTTCAACATTTCATTGTTTTCATGCGTTAGCGTGATACCGAACTCACTAGCCAGACGCTTCCAGGCAATATAGTGGTAATGGGCCGTATCGATAATTACACCATCAAGATCAAAAATAACAGCTTTAATCATTCAGTAGAATTCAGAAAATTTAAAATTAACGGTACTAACGTTACACATGACCTTTGGCTATAATGTCATTAGTTTCATCTAATGATTTAAAGACTTCAAACGTTTTGCCTTGAGTACGCAGTGCACCTAACGCATTGCCATATTTTGCGGCACTGATATAGTCCTTTGGATTCTGAACCAGGCCAAAGGAAAGTCCTCCGGCAAAAGAATCGCCACAACCGGTAGTATCAATAACCTTTTCTACTTTTATGGATGGTACGAGTTCTTCAATTAACTTCCCCCGTTTTTTAAAGTAGGTAAGGCATCCGCGTGAATCGAGTGTTACATAAACACATTTCACACCCAACTTCAAACAATGTTCAGCAAATTTACGGATCTCATCGCGATTCAATTCCTCCTTATTGAAGTCTTCCGTTTCGTATTCTTTTTGATACCAAGAGGCATGGGCCTCTTCAAGATTCATCTTTAACACGTCAATGAAAGGCAACCACTGATCGCGATCAATCCAAAACTTACGTTGCCGTTCGCCATTGACCAAACAAGCCGTGGTGGGACCGTGAGCATCAAAGATAATTGTGCCTTTGCTCTTTTTCTTTAGAAACTTCAATGTATCAAGTGAAACTTCATAGTCGCTTATGGGAATAAAAACAAAAACATCACAATCCAAGAGATCTGTCATATCTGCAGGCAGGATCGGATCCATGAAGCCTGTTTGGCGCTCGAGGCGATCATTATGATTCAAAAAGCGAAGACTAATAATATCGCCCTGATCATTGGCCGTAGTGAGATGTTTAAGGTTAATTCCTTTATAGCCTTTAAAAACTTCCTCAACATTATCATGATCAACTGAGCGTAAATGACAAACCGGAACGATTTCCAGTTGATCTCCAGCCATGGTTGATAATGCAATTACCGGGTGAGTG
>DAOOCD010000346.1:0-3399 GCA_035408225.1 Cyclobacteriaceae bacterium
CAGTGCAAGCTTCCTGCTAAACCCATGATTACGGCTGTCCACATACTCTATAACACCATCAATTTTTCGAAGTAATATTCCTTACCGTCCATCGTCAAGGTCAGGCTAACTCGATACAATCCCTTCTCCCACACCTTCAATTCAAAAGACTGGCTATCGCCACCCCGTGCTGCAATTTCAAATTGCTGATCCAAACGTTCATCAGATGGGCGCTGCACCTTCAACTCTCCAGCTTCGATGGTTGAGAAAAGTGGATATACGATCTTTAATGAATTATTTTCAAAAGTCATCTGGGGCTGCTCTGAAAGCTGGCTGGCGTTTACTTGCTTCGCCATTTTCTCGCTATGTTTCAGCTCATCCTGATAATAATCCTTAGAAACCAGGCCAATATCCTGCCGGACGCTAATGAACACCAGCGTTCCGATAAACAATGCAAAAAAGACAAATGCTGCAACAACCCATTTCATAGCTCGTTCAAATTAAGAGTGGATTAAATTAATCTTTATCATCCTCATCAACTTTTTCTTTATCCTCATGATCTCTCGTTTTTTTACGGATCGGACCAATAAATTTTGCTTTCGCTGATTCAATCTTTTCTCCTTCCTTATAAATTCCGAATTCAATCACAGTTTTCATAGAAGTAATTGCCTCCTCGGGTAACTTCACCATGATCATGCCTTTCAAAATCCCACCCTTTGGCACAACAATATTTTGATCTCCAATTTTCATGAAGGTAGCTTGTGACGGAGATTCCACCTTTACCTGAAGAGAAATATCGTCAAAGGTTTTATTCACAAATTCAATGCTGTATAAATTTGTTATCTGGCCATCATCAGTTTTTGTATACAATGTCCCCGGCACTTTTAACACGGTAGTCTCGATATCAGCGCGTGTAAAAATAAAATAGCTTAGCAAACTTATAAGGGCCGTAAGTACAACCGCATACCCTGCAATACGGGGCGTAAATAGTCGTTGAGTTCCTTCCTTGATTGCGGTGTAGGAAGAGTAACGGATTAATCCTTTTGGCTTATGGATTTTGACCATCACATCATCGCATACATCCATACATGCCGTACAATTCACGCACTCAAGTTGAGTTCCATTACGAATATCAATACCCGTAGGGCACACATGAACACATAATTTACAATCGATGCAATCGCCTTGCTTTTCAGTTATAGTTGTTTGATGTTTCTTCAGTTTGCTACGAGGCTCCCCCCGCAGCCAATCATAAGCAACCACAATAGAATCCTTTACCAGTAAAACCCCTTGCAAGCGCCCGTATGGACAAACAGCAATACACGCTTGCTCCCGGAAATAAGCAAAGACTCCATAAAAGATTCCTGTAAACACAACCAGGCCAATAAAGCCGGCCATGTGTTCTGAAGGCGATTGTGTTATAATCTGCTTAACCTCATCGATACCAATCAGGTAGGCCATCGTGGTATGCGAAATAATAACAGAGATTAAAATGAAGATGAGTTGCTTCGTTGATTTCTTAAATACCCTTTCTTTATTCCAAGGACCATTATTCAGTCGTCTTTGGGCATTGGCATCTCCTTCAATCAAATATTCAATTTTCCTGAAGACCATCTCCATGAATAGTGTTTGAGGGCAGGCCCATCCGCACCATAAGCGACCAAAGGCAACTGTGAAAAGGATTACAAAAACAAAGAGAGTTATTAATGTAAGAGCTAACAGAAAGAAATCCTGTGGCCAGAATACCTGCCCGAATAGAATAAATTTTCGTTCGAAAATATTGAAGAGCATGAACGGCCGGCCGTTCATCTGAATAAATGGCGTTACAAAAAAAAGTGAAAGCAAAACAACTGTAACAAAAATCCGGTTTCGGTGATAGTGACCCGATGGTTTCTTAGGATAAATCCAAACCCTTTTTCCCTTTTCATCTACGGTAGCAAGAGTATCTCTAAACTCCTCCTCATATTCGTACAAATTGTGCTGGCTAACTTCTTTCATGACTTCTTATTTCGTCTTAATAACAAAAGACATCCCTAAAACATTTCCACTTTCTTCACGATTCTTCCTCTATGTTTTAGAGATGTCTCTACTTTATAAACTAGCCTGCACTTTCGTTGTATCGGATGCGGTTTCTTGTTTAGGAGTGTAAAGTGTGCCTTCAGGTTTCTTAGGATTTTCCGGATTTGAACCTTTTATTGAAAGAATATAGCTGGCTACATTCTGCATTTTTTCCGGACTAATAAACCCTTCCCAGGCAATCATGTTCGTTCCTTGTACACCGTGCCGAACTACCGTGAAAATATTTTGTATCGATCCACCGTGTTTCCAGTATTCATCCGTCAGGTTAGGACCAATATCACCGCCCCCATCTTTTCGATGGCAGGATGCGCAATTGGTTAAAAAGGTTGTTTTGCCATCGGCAAGGGCGATTGCATCAGTAACAACTGTAACATTGGTTTCGTCAATTGCAGCTGTGGGGTTAGATGCTTTTAACTTGCGTGCCTGTTCATCAGCCACCGCCAATTCCTGTTCATATTCCTTAAGTGGCAATGGCAATGTGTCCGACAAGTGATAGAACGCAAGGTAAACCACTGCAAAGACAATCGTTAAATAAAATAAACCGGTCCACCAGGGTGGCAAGTGATTGTCCAACTCACGGATGCCATCATAGTTGTGGTCGAGCATAATATCCGCCTCCTTTTCCATGGGAACAAAATCATTGGACTTCGTCCATAATTTCGACCATAGTGAAGGTTCTTCTTTATAAGTAATTCCCAGTCGCTCTGAGCGTTCGCGGGTGGCTTGCTTCACCATAAAGTTGAGCACCTGCAACATATACAAGGCTACCAGCAGAACGAGCACCACAACAACAAAAATGAAGCCCACCACAATATAGAAAGTGATCATGGGGTCATCCCAGATAGAAGCTGTAGTTGCGGTCTCGGCCGTAGTTTGACCGAAGCCTACCGTAGCCAGGCCAAACAGGGCAGTGAGAAATGCAATAATTCTTTTCATAGTACTTATAGGTTTAAGGGTTCTGCATCATGATTTAATTCTGATCCATCATGAAGTGGCTTTTGGCTCATTTCATTTATGAATGTTTTGTCAGCCGTGAAAACCCACCAGAGCAACACGATAAAGAAGACAAAGAAGATACCAAAAGAGATCAGCGGCCAGATGGCTACATGATCGATATTTGGAAGAATATTCTTATACATAGCTTTGCAGATTATTGGTTAGTGGCAACTTTCTCCAGCTTAATGTCTGTACCTAACCGCTGCAGATAAGCAATCAGGGCAACAATCTCTGCATCGCTGCTTGTTTCAAGTCCTTCCAACTGAAGTCCTTCAACTATCCGGTTTGCTTGTTTATCCAAATCTTCGTTGGCCCGGTCTTCATAACCTTCTTCATATGGAACCC
>DAOOCD010000347.1:0-3371 GCA_035408225.1 Cyclobacteriaceae bacterium
AGAGTAACGTAAAGTTCATGCTTCCGTATTTGGTTTAATCCGTAAAGTCGGATAAAGTTATCCTCTAGCGCATGGCGAAAGAGGAAATGGTTCGTCCACTGTAAAGTGGATATATGTTTAACCCGGTAATTGGCAGATAAGTGTCTTGAAATAAAAGACCGCCAACGCCAAAAATTAAAAATTATGCCACGTTCGGTAAACAATGTAGCATCCCGCGCCAGAAGAAAGCGCGTTATGGAATTGGCCAAAGGGTACTTTGGTCGCAGGAAAAATGTTTGGACTGTTGCTAAGAACGCAGTCGAAAAAGGCTTGGTCTATGCGTATCGCGATAGAAAAGCAAAGAAGAGAGATTTCCGTACTCTTTGGATTGCCCGTATCAATGCTGGTGCAAGACTTCACGGTCTATCGTATTCTGAATTCATGGGCAAAATTAAGAAAGCTGGAATCGATTTGAATCGCAAAGTCTTAGCCGACCTCGCGATGAATCACCCTTCTGCTTTTGAGGCCGTTGTAAAAAAGTTGAAGTAATAGATTTACTTTATTAATAATAGCCCCGTACCGATGCTTTCGGGACGGGGCTATTTTACTTTAGAATTATGTCCAGATCTAAAAAGATCTTTATCGGATTAGCGATCATCTTTTTTGCACTGCTAGCCTATGCCAGCTACGACATTAGTACCCGCACGACATTTCCGGGTTCAAAGCCGCAACTAAAGGAACGTATCCAAGACCAGTTTTTAAAGAAAGACTCAACCAATAAGGACACTTTAAAGGTTATTCAACGCTGATTTTGGCAATTCGTCAGTTTTTAAAACCTTCAAACGGTTAGGCATTTGGTAGTTTTCGGCCTCCGTGTACTTTAGCATCAGATTAAAGCCAACTATAGACAAGATTATCCCCCGGGGTCAAGGACTCTGGGGGATTTTCTTTTTTAGCCCTTTCTGACCTGCGGGTTCTTTTTGAGTAAATTCGAGATTCAAGGCAACCCTTTTTCCTTTTACTCCGTCCCGTGAAAGATTCACTTGACCTAACCTTAGAGTAACCTATGCACCTGCTGATCCAGGGCTGCAAGCGGAACGATCGCGATAGTCAGCGTTTGCTGTATCAGCATTATTATTCCTATGCGCTGAGCATATGCATACGTTACTCCAGAAACACGGCAGAGGCCAAAGAAGTAGTGAATGACGGATTTATGAAAGTCTTCGGAAAGATCGACCAATACAATTCTGATTCCTCCTTTAAAGGGTGGATTAGGAAAATTATGATCAATGCATCGATTGACCAGTATAGAAAAGAGTTGAAGCATCAGCAACAGTCTCCAGTTGAGTTTGCCCATACCGTATTTACACAGCCGCAGGCTATTACAAATCTTTCACATGAAGAGTTAATAGGGTTGGTGCAAAAGTTAACCCCTGCGTATCGCGTTGTTTTTAATTTATATGTGATCGATGGGTATACCCACGAAGAGATCGGAAAGATCCTTGGCATCTCTGATGGAACTTCAAAATCAAACTTGCTTAAAGCCCGGGAAAATTTGCGCAGCATGTTGGAAGCATTGAATAGGATATCGTATGAAAAAGTTAACTGACCAGGAGCTAGACTCGCTTTTCAAAGCAGCTTCGGAAGGTTATCAACCAGCCTTCGATGCAGCTGAGTGGGAAGTTATGGCCAATAGGCTTGCTCAACCAAAACCATCCCTATGGAAAAAGTGGATTCCGTATGCGTTGGTGGGCCTGATTATCTTTTCCTCAGGTGTTTGGATAGGGACTACGCTAAATCTGGATCTGGTTAACAATAAAGAGGGTGGATCAATGCAAGAGAAAGCCCTTTCATTGAAAAACCAAAAGGAACAGCCCATAACTGATCAGCAGCCTAAAGGAGATGAAACAAGGATCGGGGAGAGTAAACATAACAATGAACGTGTTATTGGAAATGTAAACCGGAACCTTACCGATAGGAATAAGGAAATTGCTAATCATATTATTTTTGATCCTGAGATTGATGGCAAGGATAAAAATCCTGATTCAGAAAAACATATTCTACCTGAGAAGTTGCAGGTAGATGAGTTTGAAATTTTAACCAATGAAAGTCCGAAAGACTCTACGCTTCACGCCAATGAAGAAACTAAAGCCGACACAACAAAATTAATCGCTGAAGAGCAGGAAAAGAAGAAAGACCGTAGGTTGTCACATTTAATTTTCATACGCGCCCTGGCATCACCAGATTTCTCTGCTATTAATTTTTCTTCAGCATCTTCTATGGGCAGCAATTACGCCTTTCTATTAGAGTATCAAATTAATTCCCGATTGACCATATCTACCGGAGCGATACGATCTATGAAAAAATATTCTTACGATGATGAAATAACGTATTCGGGGCACATAGCTGATCAGTTGGACGGGACTTGTCGCATAATCGATATTCCACTAAATGTTTATTATAGTTTCCCGTCTCAATCTAAATTTTCTTTTTATACAGGTGTTGGGCTTTCGTCCTATATCATGCAACAAGAAAATTATACGTACACAGTGAATTATAAATACAGTAGTCGTAGCTATTCAACTCAGATTGATGATAAAAATAACGAATGGTTCAAAGTCCTTAATCTGTCGGCAGGTGTTCAATATCAACTGACTCCCAGAATTCATCTGCAAACCGAACCATTTTTGAAAACTTCGTTGGCTGGTATTGGCGAGGGTGATGTTTTATTAAACAGCCTCGGAGTTTTCTTCGGTCTCAAGTATAAAATCAATTAAATAGGTAAGCTATGATCTCTAAAAATCTAAAAACGATAGCGTCCATAATGTTATGGGTTTCGCTAGGTGTGTACACGGGTTGTTCGAGTAATGATGAACCTCAACCTGTGGACTGCAAAACATCAACCCTGGCGGTATCTTCTACTTCTACCAATCCCACTTCATGTGCTGCAACGGATGGCACGATTTCAGCCACAGCAACAGGCGGAGAAGGGCCTTATCAGTTTGCATTGAATTCTCAACCCTATGCTTCTGCTACGAATTTTACAGGCCTTGGGGTAGGGGTTTACGAGGTTAAAGCGAAAGACAACAATGGATGCGAACGAACCAAGAGCGTTACCATCAATGCGACAGGGTCTACGCTGGCTGCAACATTTAGCCTGGTTGATAGTGGCTGTAAAACTACCAATGGTACCGTCACCGTTAATGCCACGGGTGGCACTGGTCCATATACGTTTAGCTTTAATAACGGAGCTGCCAGTGCTTCAGCTATCTTTGCCAATGTGGCTGCAGGTACTTATCCCGTGAAGGTCATTGACAACACAGGATGTTCAACTATACAAAGTGTGAAAGTATTAAGCAGTACAAAATATAGTTCCCAAGTGAAGAGCATCA
>DAOOCD010000348.1:0-3366 GCA_035408225.1 Cyclobacteriaceae bacterium
AGGAGATAAACATAAACACGAAGAGTATTCCTGCTGAAGCTCTTATTTCCCGTTCATTTAACACCGGGATAGTATAGCCTGTAACCTCTTCGCCAAACTTTGCAGATCTCATAGTATTGATTTTCCTTACTGTAACGGGTAAAGATGTTTAAGGTTAGTCAAGGGCGTATTTTAAATTAAATAAGTAGAGTAGGGCTTTTCGAATAGCCATTTCACTTTTGCGCAGGGCAAAATCCCCAAAGTAGGATAAAATGAGTATCTTGATTTTTAAACGCTATAGTTTTGCATCCAAAGTCCACTTTAGTTTGCAGGTATGTTTAAACGACAGGAAGCATCACGTCTTCGTGAGGAATTCTGGACTACCTTTGGCCGCTATATGCGCCCTGTACTCTCAACGGAGGGCGTAAAGATCAATTGGATCAATTACAAAACAACACTTAAGGATGTTTACTTCCGCATGGATGTGAACCAGAAATCGGCTATGATCTCCATTGCCCTTGAGCACCCTGAGGCCAGCATCCGTGAGTTGTACTTTCAGCAATTTCTAGAATTGAAAATCTTGTTGCATACTACGATGGATGAAGAATGGGAGTGGGAAGAAATGGTGAGTACAACTGATAATAAGGTTGTCGCCAGGATCTATAAAGAACTGCCAGGGGTGTCTGTTTTCAACAAAGAACAATGGCCTGATTTGATTAACTTTTTCAAGCCTAGAATCATTGCGCTGGATCGTTTCTGGGCAGATGCCTGCTATAGTTTTGAAGCACTGAGGTAAACAATGCATCATCATCAAGCTGAGATATTAACTACTCTTCCTAACGAAGATGGATTTGAGGCCCATGGCACCGAAGCCTTCTACCTTACAATCAATATTATGATCTCCGCTGGTAAGCTTGATGTTCTTCACCTTTGTGCCGGCCTTAATAGCTTTCGATGCACCTTTTACTGGTAAATCTTTGATAATTACTACGGTATCCCCATCCTGAAGCACGGCTCCGTTGGCATCTTTCACTACGGATGAATCAATCGCTTCTTCAACAACTTCAATGGGTTCGTTAGGGTTCCACTCGTGGCCGCATTCGGGGCACATCATGGAAGTGCCTGTAGGGTAGCCGTATAATGATTGGCAGCTCGGGCATTTGGTTGATTCTGGCATATTTAAATTTCGGCAAAAGTAATCAAGTTGTGGGAATTGTCTAACGAGTCGTTATAACTAACCCATTATCCAAAGCTTTGATCTCCTTTTTATATTTCGAAGGCAGGATGATGACTTTCAGCAGCCAATCAATCTTTATTTTTTTGCTCATCTTATAGAATGCAAGCAACGGGTATAAAAGCGAGATTTTCCGAAAGCCGAGCAATGCCTGCACCGGCTGCGGCACTACAAGTGTTTGCGTCTCTAATAGAATCCTGTAACGTACTGCGCCCAGGTGTTTTCGGTATTGCCTGAACAGGTCATCGGAGTAGTCACTGTGCCGGAGGTTTTGCGCAAGATGCCCTTGTCGCATCTTTTCCCATTCTTCAAAATTGTTAGGCAACCCACTCAATCCCATCCGGCTGCCCACCTTGGTAAAGACCTGAAACACCTCATCTTTTTCAACGTTGTTCAATTTGCGTTCAAGTATTTCATATGACCGAATGGAATAATCAATGAGTAAGAAGAGTACATCACGATAAGCCCAGTCAGGAATATTCGCTCCGCGCTTCGCTTCCACGTTGGCATGAATTGCTGTCATAGAATCAATAGCGCGAAGGGCTGCTTGCTTTTCAGAAAAGATAATAGCTCTTGCGTACGAAACCGTTGAGAATAGCCGCCCCAGAGGATCAGCCGGAAGGCGACCTGTAAAGTATAACCAGTCAACAGCTTTGTTAAGCGCAAACTCTGCAGAGGCGCCCGCGAATATCAAAAGAACGGTATCACTCTTTCCCCAAATCTGCCGAACCACCGAATCCTTTTCCACGAAGTATTCCATATGTACACATCACTACATGACGTTTTGAATTATGAAGACCTAACACATAGCCACTTATTATACCTGTTTTTTTTTCATGCGATATGTCTCTTTATTTAAACCCAAATATGAATGGGAATAAAAAGATCACGACAAGGGTCCATACTACGTAAACAGGAAGGTAACGGGCAATGGTTTTGCCTACTTCGTTTATGTTGGCTTTCTTCGAAAGAACTTTGAAAAGTTGCACAATTACCAGGAGGAGATTTATTAAAATCAAAACATTGCTACCTAACACTGCAGCCCGGTTAGGCGTAATTCCCCATTCTGAAATCCTGAACAAAATGGCAGATAACGCAATTCCATTAACATGTACGGTAACCAGAGATAGCAGCAAGAGAACCCAGATTTCCGGCTGACTTTTCGTTGACTTTGATGTTTCGGCAACAGAGAAGAAAATAATGGCCATTACGCCAATCAACAAGGCATTGAAGATCAGCAAAAACTCCCGGTCGTTATAGGGGTCCTTGCCCGAATAGACCATGGCCATCAAATAAATGACCAACATTACTAAAACCAGAGGGCTGAATAGTTTAGCAATTACCGGTGAAACTTTACCTACTAAATGCGGATTTGTCTGAGTAAGATACGTGCCTAGAATAGGAGCAGCCGGTAGCCCGAAGACAACAATATTCTCAAAGTAAAAATCTTTAATATCTAATCCGATCAATGAAAAAAGCCCGATGGTCACACCGGTCATGATTCCACCTGCTAGTACAATCAGTGTTGTCATAACTACCAGATCACCATTATATGTTAAATAGTTAAGTCGCTTTTCATTATTGTTTCTAACCTCACCGGTAAAAGCAAAACCCAAAATAGACCACAGAAATAAAAGCAAGTGAATGCATGCCAAAATTAACGTATCACTTGTTTCAGGATTGGGAAGGGAATTGATAAATACTAAGCCAACCAGAGTAGCTGCCGCTATGGAGGCAATTTTTCCGGTTGAGAGTTTATTTTTCCATGCAAAGTAGGCCGTTAATACAGGGAAAATTATGAAGCCAATGTTTCTCGGATAAAAATAATCTTCTGAGATAGTGAAAAATGCCGGCAGCTTTGCAATCACTCCTGCTATCAGGGAAGCAATAACCACAAATAACAATTCCCTGTTCGTGCCCCAGTTGATTTCATCTGTTTCGTAATTCAATCGTTCGTTCCAGAAATCCGCCACCAGTGAATTGCCTCTAAGCATTGGATAAAGTATTTCAAACTCACGCTTAAAACTTGACTTATTAGTCCGATACAGCTTTTCGAGTTGCCCGGGATCATTTATATGTTTGATAAGCTCGTCTTTCATGATTTTATTGGTTAAATTATTTAGTGACTCTATAAATAATCGAAGAGGTTTAAT
>DAOOCD010000349.1:0-3364 GCA_035408225.1 Cyclobacteriaceae bacterium
GCTAAAGATTGGGAAACAGATGCTACCCCTCGTAGGGAGGTGAGCCTTTCGTTTGAGAAGCGTTTGTTTTCAAAAGGATCGTTTTACGGCTTTGCAACCTTTGGTGGCGTGTATCAACGATACTATAGCGCCATTACCGTATGGGGTATTCAGGGCGGTTTAGTATTAAGATTTCACCGACCGCTAAATACTTACCAGCCTAATGACTTTGTTAACTGAAGCGTTTTATGGCGAGTGCTGCAACGGTTTCACCAATAGCCAGGGAAGAAGTAGCGGCTGGTGAAGGTGCGTTGCATACATTGATCACTTTCTTCTCTTCCAGAATCATAAAATCATCAACGAGACCTCCGTTGCGGTCGCATGCCTGGGCCCGCACACCAGCCCCGCCTTCAACTAAATCTGTTTCCTGAATTTCAGGAATTAATTTCTGAAGCGCTTTAGTGAAAGCTCCTTTTGAAAAAGATCGATACATTTCTCCAAACCCTGTGCGCCAGTATTTTGCAGCTACTTTTTGAAATCCAGGCCAGGCCAGGGTTTCGCCTAACTCTGAAAAACTTATATCCGATTTTTTATACCCTTCGCGCCTGAAGGCAAGCACCGCATTAGGTCCAGCTTCAACACCTCCTTTTGCCATACGAGTAAAGTGCACCCCGAGGAACGGAAAGTTTGGATCGGGTACCGGATAGATTAAGTTTTTAACGAGATACTCTTTTTCTTTTTTCAGTTTATAGTATTCACCACGGAATGGAATAATCTTAACGTTTAATTCAGGTACCGTCATGCGGGCAACCTTATCAGAATAAAGTCCTGCACAGTTGATCACCAACCTGGTTGTATAACTTGATTTTTGAGTAATTACAACGCTCTTATCTTCCGAACTTTGAATATCAAGAACTCTTTCTCCAAGGTTAATCGAGCCACCCTTTTCCTGAATAAGATTTCCATATTTATTAGCAACAATTTTATAATCGACAATGCCTGTTTGAGGAACAAAGATTCCAGACTGACCTGTAACATGTGGCTCAAAGTCCTTCAACTCTTCTTTTTTTAATTTCTTAAGATTTTGAAGTCCATTTTGCTGACCCCGTTGATATAAATTCTCAAGCAAGGGTAGTTCCGCTTCATCAGAGGCTACAACAATTTTTCCACACAGATCAAAAGGTATTTCGTGTTCACGGCAAAAGTCGATCAGCAGATGATAGCCATGAATACAATTTGTTGCCTTCAGGCTTCCTGGCTTATAGTATAATCCGGAATGAATTACTCCGCTGTTGTTTCCGGTTTGATGTTTGGCCAATTCATTCTCTTTTTCAAGCAAGAGAATATTTAAAAAGGGATTGGATGTTTTAAGTTTTAAAGCAGTAGCAAGTCCAACAATGCCACCACCAATTATAGTAATGTCGTACACGATTTTATTCTTTTAGCTGCGAAGCTACAGCATTCAGTTTTAAACCTGCAAATTAAAACCTAATCTACTTTTATAGGTCGAACCCTAACATTTAAGGACTTCTCTACAATAACAAAATGATTAGCTGGTATCATGGTCCAGTCCTTTTCATCAGACAGTTTTTCGGAGACCACCAAAACAGCCTGATCGTCATCTTCAGGTGCGATCAATCGGGTAATTCCATCTTCTACTACAAACCGGCTGCCTTCAGAATGGTATAAGGTAAGCGGCTCTTCTTTTGTGTCAGTCACATAACGGGTACCCACAACAAATTGTCCATTCGTGACAACCATATTAAGGTAAGCAGGCTCCTGAATGCCGAAATCCACCATCATTTTTTTTAAGTTACGGAAGGTATGTTCGAATGAATCAACAACAGACTCAGGCGTAACTGTCTTATGATTTGTAAGCAGGTGATTGAGCAGGTAAGCAAATAAGTGCTCTGAATCGGTTTGTCCTTTTATCCAATTATACAATTCATCGCTTAAAGGTGCCCTTAGGTGACGTTTCACTTTTCCGAACTCTTCCACACCGCCATTGTGAGCCATTAAGAGGTCTTTGTATTGAAAGGGATGGCAGTTCGATTCTGAAACTTCACCCACACTGGCCGCCCGTACATGAGCCAGCATGCATTCAGTTTTTACTTTCGGTGCCAGATTCCTCAGGTTACGGTTGCTCCACGCAGGATTTACTGAAACGAACGTGACAGGTTCCAAATTAATTTCGGGCACATACCAACCTATTCCAAAGCCATCTCCATTCAAAGGTTCTTCGATCTCTCGTGCGTTCACACTTTGATTGATCAATGAATTCTTTGGTTTGTAAAGCAGGTTATCAATTATGATAGGCGTGCCTTTATAGGCCATCAGTCTGCACATATTTCAGAATGTTTCTGAAAAGATAATAAAAAAGACCGTGGACTAAGTACACGGCCTTGTCTTAAGAGCGTAATGGCCTTACTTTTTTGCAGGCTTCTTTTCAAATTTCAGAGAAACGGAATTCAAGCAATATCTTAATCCGGTAGGTTTTGGCCCGTCATCAAAAACATGTCCGAGGTGACCCCCGCACTGGCTACAGACCACCTCATCTCTTACCATTCCATAACTTGTATCGGTGCCGACAGCAACTACGCCTTCGCGTACTGGTTGATAAAAACTGGGCCAGCCAGTACCAGATTCAAATTTTGTTTCTGAGCCAAACAATTCCTGGTTGCAGGCAGCGCAATAGTATATCCCTGCTTCATGGTTATCCCAATATTTCCCTGTAAAGGCCGTTTCAGTTCCCTTTTCGCGAAGTACGTGATATTGTTCAGGGGTTAATTGTTTTTTCCACTCAGCCTCCGTTTTTTTTAGCGGAAAGCCCTCTTGTTTTTTATCTTTTTGCTGGCCACACGCAACGAGCGCAAGCAGCAGTAGGACAGGTATAAATTTCATCTTTTTCATACGTAATTTAAATGGCAAGGTTAATTGACGGTTCCACTGCTTTAAAATACAAAGACCCCTTCCGTCTGAAGGGGTCTTTGATACCTAAACCTAAACCTATGAGAAGAATTTATCTGCTCTATGGTCATTAGAACGAAGGCCCGGATATAATGTTTCACTAAGATTCATACAATTAATTTCTTTCTAATAAGTCTCTATTTCTTGAGTTTGGCTGCGTACTGCTTATTAAACTTTTCAATCTTGGGCCTGATCACATACTGACAATAGCCCTGATTTGGGTTTAAGGCATAATAATTCTGATGATAGTCCTCGGCTGGGTAAAATACCGTGAATGGACTTATTTCGGTTACAATTGGGTTTTTATAGACCCCAGACTTATCCAATTGCTTTTTATAATCTTCAGCTGTCTGCTTCTGAGAGTCAGAATGATAAAATACCACGGAGCGATATTGAGTACCCTCATCGGCTCCTTGCT
>DAOOCD010000350.1:0-3328 GCA_035408225.1 Cyclobacteriaceae bacterium
AAAGTAATATAAGATAAGGTGCCTACCGTGATTAATGCACCGATACGAGTAAACAATCCTAACAAAAGAGAAATACCAGCAATTAACTCTGACGATTTTCCCAGATACACGAGCAGTCTGGCATTGGATTTATCAAACGTATCCCAGGTCATATACCCATTCATTAATTCGGGATTAAAGACTTCCTGGCCGTGATAAACGATAAGTGCACCAACTATAATTCGCACCAACCCTATTCCCTGGGTTAAGGCGATTGGTGTGGATGAAAAAAAACTATTCATGTTACAGGATTATACGATTCGGGTGGTTAACTATCTCGCTCAAACCAGTTTTAAATCAACTCAGGTATTTCTAATTTTACTTTGGTGCCCTTCCCTTCTTCCGATTCGATGTTGATCATACCATGAAGTTTATCCATCGTTTCTTTTACAATATATAACCCCAGCCCGGAACCAGCGCCATCATCGGTGGCGCGGTAAAACATTTGATACACATTTTGCAGATGTTCGGGCGGAATGCCGCGCCCATTGTCCTCAATCTCAACAGTTGCTTTATGATCCGTAATATCCACATTCACTTTAATAATCGGGTCATGCCCATTGCGGTAGCGAATGGAATTAGAAATAATGTTATTGAGAATTACTTTTAAACGCCACCGGTCACTGTAAAAGGACCCATCTTGTTTTACATGAACGATTTTCTCTACGGCCGTACCTGTAGACGTTGCAAACTTTAATTGGTTAAAGGTTTCATCAATCAAAGGCTCGAAAAGAATTTCTTCCTTTTTCACTTCCAGTCGCGAGTTGCGTGATTGATCCAGAATCTCCCTGATAAAACTGTCTTGCTGTAGCGCACTGTTGTTAATCTTCTCCAGGTACACATTCTTCATCGCAAGATCCTTGTCCTTCCGGGCCAGGTTAATAAGACCGAGTACAGATGCGATGGGTGCCCGTAAATCATGCGAGACACTATAAACAAAATTATCCAGCTCAGTATTGCGCTTGCTCAGCTCCTGATTAGTCTGCACTAATTTATCTTCTGCTTTTTTGCGGGTGGTGATTTCTTCGTTTAACGCACGGGTCCGTTCTTGCACGATGCTCTCCAAATTGGCATTGAATAATTTTAAACTATTCTGAGCCTCAGAACGCTCAGCCACGGTAGCCGACAAAACAAGGGTAGAGATGCTGATCACCCCTATGAATATCTGAAGCAGCAGCATGGAGTCATTTCCATTCGTTTGAATAAAAGGGCCCTGATTATGGATCGTATAATAAATGGCTAACAGAGATGTCACTAACGTTACAGTAATGCCCGCAAGTAAATCAAAACGAAATGCCAGCCATAACAGGAATGGAATTAATAAGTAGGGCAATGAGTTGATAAGGGTTTCGTTCAAATAGCCAAGTTGTATTAAGAAGTAAATGCCGAACATGCATAGCACGAAAACTCCGGCTTCAATAAGCCTTTCGTGATTGAAATGAACTTTACGTTTTCGGGCTACAGCCAGAATAAAGGGCGCAAACAATAAGATCCCCACCACATTACCCACCCACCAACGGAAACCACTTTGGGCGATGGTATCGTAACCAATTACTCCATTGAAATACAGACTGAGTGTACCAATCCAGGCACCGAACAAACACATGAATAAGACTACAAAGAGGAAACGGAAAGCTTCTTTGGCGCTTTTGAATGGGTAATCATTTTTAATCCAGGTCTTAACCAGAAAATTTCCTACCAGCACCTCCAGTGTCTGCCCAAGGGCAGTCATACTTGAAATTGAAATCAATGTTTGTTGTGCCAAAGCCTGATTATTCCAGTAAGCCATCAGGTTGGCGACCAGCGCACCAATGGCAATTCCAGGCCATGAAGACCGGCCTAACAAAAGGATCAAGGCAAAAGCAACTCCCGAAGGAGGCCATGCCGGCAAGGCTGTGGTATCAGGGAATGCAAGGAAATAACCAAGCCTGGCAGAAAAGAAATAAAGCGAGGCTGCAAGAATAATCTTGAAGTCGGGAATATACTTAAGTAGTGGTTTAATATTCAAGATCAAATAGCTCATTATCAATACAATATTGTAATTATAATTTTGAAAATCAAATTTTCACTTTAAACTGACATTATTGAGGAGCAGACGGTCAAAAAAGGGGTTTTAATTGCCTTAACTCAATCCAACCTCATTTAACTTTGCCCCGAATTATTAATGATTGTTCGTGATGAGACCGTATGTTATTTGCCATATGTTGGGGTCCGTGGATGGGCGCATCAAACAGAACATCTGGGGCTTTAAAGACCACCATAAATACTTTGAAATACCCGCCTCTAAGATTAAGACTGACGCCTGGTTGGTGGGCCGCACCACCATGCAGGAGTTTTCGAGTAAGAAAACCTATAATCTATCCAGGCTAAAAGGTGACGTGACCAAACAAGACTTTATAGCACCCCAGGTCTCTAAAACCTTTGCTGTGGTTATTGACCCCTCGGGTAAATGCTTTTGGGATACCAATATGGTTTCTACCGAACAAGTAATTGAAGTGCTGACCGAAAAGGTTTCTGGCCGGTACCTTGAACATCTTCGGTCCAAAAATGTGTCCTATATTTTTGGTGGAAAAGATTCGTTGGACCTTGCCCTGGTACTAAAAAAACTCTACAAGCTTTTTGGTATAAAACGAATTCGGATCGATGGCGGAGGTCATGTTAACGGATCCTTCCTGAAGGCAGGACTCATTGATGAATTCAGTCTGGTATTAGCGCCACTGTCAGATGGTACTATTGGCGCACCCACTGTATTTGAAGCTGAAGTGGGTTACGGAAAGCGGAAGGCCACCCATTTTAAGTTGAAGTCTGTCAAGAAGATATTCAATGATTTTTTGTGGATCCGATATCAAGTGGTGAAAGACAAAAAGAGCCAGTATTGACGGCCCGCATCAGCATTAGCTCGCAACTTCAATTTTAACCTTAACCTTTTTAAGCCGCTCGTCTTTGATGCTGGTAAGGATCTGTTTAACCAGAGGTCTTTTAACAGAGACATACGAAGCATGATCAAGCGTAGTAATTAAACCCACATCCTCTGTTTTCAGGCCTGCTTTTTTCATAAGCAAGCCTGCAATGTCCCCCTTACTGATCTTGTCTTTTTTACCTGCACTGATGTAAAGACATGCATAGCTTGGGGGTGGTGGTAATTTTAATGTGTTTGATATCGGCAACTCTTCCATCTGCTTGTCAAGATATCCCGGTAAGGATTCATCCTCGGCCAGAATCAAATAGGCCTCACCTGTTGCATGCATACGCGCTGTGCGACCATTTCGATGAACAAATGCTTCTTCCG
>DAOOCD010000351.1:0-3317 GCA_035408225.1 Cyclobacteriaceae bacterium
TTCATACTGCTTCAAATACTTTTCACGAATCCGGTTTTGATAGAAAGGCGTCTTTGAAAATGTTTTACCAATGTAATACCCTAATATTCCTGCTCCATAAGAAATAACTGTCAGGATAGAAAGATTAATAATAAAGCCTGCTAAATCAATATTGTCAAGAATCCAAATCATCATGAATAACTCAGGGGGCAGAATTCCAAAAACAATTTCAGAAAGTGTATACACGCCATAAAGTATCCCAGGATTAGCCCTAATGTCATCAATATGGCTTTTGAAATTTTCCTGAATATATCCCTCCAACAATATGAAGACTGTGATGATTACGGCAAACCAAAGTAATCCTTTAATCAGGTTACGAAATAAAAAACTCGAATGGGTTTCTTCCTGTTCTTCCATAAATCAACTTATAATTGGCATTCTCTTGAAGGGTTTGGTTTCATCAAAGAGCTTGCGATAGGTAGCATGTCTTTTTACAACGGGAGCGTTAATCTGCTCCACTACACGAATCATCTTTGGATTAAAATCTCCGATCCAGTTCATTTCATAATCCGTATAGGAGACTCCCCCGTTCTGAGCAAATATTCTGAAGTTTTCAATAATCGCACCATCCACTCCCTTGCCCTGATGTTCAGGCACCAGGCCGAATAAAATTCCAAATGCTTTTTTATTAGTTTTTCTAAACGTGTGCCACACAAACTTAATCTTCCCCAGCCAATCCATTTTACCATTCACATATTTAAAAATCTGGTTGACTTCGGGTAAGGACAAAAAGAATGCAATAGGCTCATCCTTATAATATCCAAACCAAAGAAGTTTTTCATCCATAATGGGCCTCATTTGTTTCACCAGATGCTTCGCTTGCAATTCTGTGAGTTCGGGTATTTCGCCACGCTTGGCCCAGGCGCGGTTATACACTTCGCGTATTTTACCGGGGAGTATGTCCCATTCAGATTTCTTTACATAGCCAAATCGATAGTTAGAATCTTTCTCAACGAGGGCCGCCTTTTCGTAAAGTCTGGCATCCAGCGGACCTTGTATTGGCCGGCCAAAGGTTAGTTGGTAAAAGTAAACCTGAAAACCGTAGGCTTCGAAAAAATTCTGGTAGTAGGAGAAGTTATAGTTACATTGATAATTAGGCTCCCGATCAAACCCTTCAAGCAAAAGTCCCCACCAGCGGTCGCGATTGCCAAAATTGATAGGGCCATCCATCGCTTCCATACCACGCTGCGTTAACCAATTTTTACATTGATCAAAAAGTAAGAAAGCTGCTTGCTTATCCTCAATGCATTCAAAAAAACCCATGCCCCCGGTGGGCTGATCATTTCCTTTACTTACAGTTTTCTGATTTATAAATGCCGCTACACGACCGATGGTTTCACCAGCATCATTGAGCAAAATCCAACGAATGCACTCACCATGGTGATAGGTTTTATTTTTTTCAGAATCAAAAACTCCTTCAACATCAGCATCCAGGGGTCGGATCCACATTGGTGAATTACGATATAGACGAACCGGAAGATGGAGAAACTCCTTTTTGTCGCGCTCCGTAATTACTTCTTTAATTTGCATGAGCTGAAAAATTAACTATTGGCAAGTTTGTTAGGCAGGGTAATTTCAAATGTGGTGCCTTCGTTTGGTCGGCTTTTCACATCCAATTGTCCTTCCAATTTTTCAACTGCATTCTTAACAATATAGAGCCCAAGACCCGATCCTTCAGATTGCTCACTGGCGCGATAAAACATTTCAAATATCTTGTTCAAATTCTCGGCACTTATTCCAATGCCATTGTCTTTGAAAACAATATTCGCACTTTCTGAAGTGATATCTACCGTAATCGAAACCTTGCTCGGTTCACCATTTATCTTACGATACTTGATGGCATTTGAAATCAGATTTCTGAAAATCTCACCGATCCGCCAGGGATCACTTGAAAACTCACCGCCCTGAATGCTTACTTGCCTTTCCATCTGATCAGTTCCCCGCATGTAGCTAAGATCTTTAAAGGTTCTATCAATGATAGCTTGAAAATCGATGGGGCCTGTCTTTACATCAAGTTTAAGATTTTTTGAGTGACTTAAAACATCTCCAATAAAGTGATCGAGCTGACCTACTTTATCTCCGATAATTTTCAAATATTCAGCTGGGTTGTCATCGTTGCCAGGCATTTGGGCGAGGTTAACCAAGCCAAGAACGGATGATAGCGGAGCCCGTAAATCATGTGAAACTTTGTACACAAAATTGTCCAATTCTGAATTTCGGATTTTCAATTCCTCCTCAATCTTTTTCTGATCTGTAATATCTACATACACTCCAAAAATTCCTATGTTCTTATCCTCTAATTGCACGGGTACGCCATAGATAATTACCGATACGGGTTGATCATCTCTGCGCAAACGAGTGGTTTCAAACCTCACAATCTGCCGGGTAGAAATAAGAGAGTTTATATTATTTGCTTCAAGCTCAAGGTTCTTTGGTATGATAAACTTGTTCAGGCTTTTGCCTCTTAGTTCGGTGATGGTGTATCCAAATAACAGTTCAAACCCCCGGTTAACCTGCTCTACGTTTCCAGAATCATCCAACAACACAATGGCCATAGGCGAACTATTGAAAAGTTCGGAAAAGAGTGTCTCGGTTTTGAGGTATCGCATATCGGCTTCCCTCTTTTTTTGTTCTAATTCCTTGCGCTCGCGAATATCACTGATAACACCACTCCAGGCCACTCTGCCATCATCTAGCCTAAAGGGCTCACAGGATACTTCAATCCATATGGTTTCAGACTTTGCATTGAAAATCCGGCCCTCCCACTTAATGGGAACAACCTCAGCAATTGCCTTCTCTATTAATACTTCAAACTCATCCCAATCATCGCGATGAATAAAGACCTTCATTGGATAAGATCCGCTCAAAAGCAATTCACGATTTATTCCCAGAATTTTTTCACAAGAAGAACTGAGGTAAGTAAAATCTCTGGATCCGTCTGGATTGACTGTGTACTCAAATACAACAACGGGTAAATTGTCAATGATTTGTTGCATACTGAGAGTCTGCGATCTCCTTTCGGTATTCATTCTGATTCCAAGCGAAAGGACAAGTTAAATACTTTTTAACAATAAGACAGAAGCAAGTAAGAGTAAGGTAAGATTCGTTACTTAAAGTTAATAAGTCTATTCGAACCGGGTATGCTTTATGGTTTCCAGATCCCAGTCGATAACCAGTCCCTTGCCAATTCCGTCCGCAGCCTTCTTTCCATACAGCAGTTCAACCAAATACAAGGCAGGATCATACGACTTTGCGCCTCCTGCTGAAGTAATCATTCG
>DAOOCD010000352.1:0-3306 GCA_035408225.1 Cyclobacteriaceae bacterium
GCTTCGCGTAAAGCGAACAAGAAAAATGCAAACACCTTCTTTGTAGATGAAAATACTTTTCCGCAAGTAATTGATTTATTAAAGACCCGATCAGAACCAATCGGTGTAAAATTAGAAATTGGCAATATTGCAAAACTAGATATTACCAATGCCGATATTTTCGCAGTCTATCTGCAAAATCCAGATAACAATGGTGAGATCAAAGATCACACTGCATTCATCGCTTCCGCTCATGAGAAAGAAGTGTTTGTAGTGATGGGCGCGGATTTAATGAGTTTACTGTTGATGAAATCGCCCGGTGCAATGGGTGCTGATGTTGTCGTGGGTAACTCACAACGCTTCGGTGTGCCGATGGGTTTTGGGGGACCTCACGCTGCCTTCTTTGCAACGAAAGAAGAATTTAAAAGACAAATTCCCGGAAGAATTATCGGGATATCAATCGATGCGCAGGGCAATCCTGCCTATCGCATGGCCTTGCAAACCCGCGAGCAACATATTCGCAGGGAGAAGGCAACTTCGAACATCTGCACTGCACAGGTATTATTGTCAGTAATGGCGAGCATGTATGCGGTCTATCACGGACCAGATGGGTTGAAAAAAATTGCAGGACGCATTCAGGGACTTACTCAACTGCTTGAGAAGGGACTTGCCGCGACAGGAATCAAACAAGTAAACAAAAATTATTTCGATACCATTAAGGTAGCTGTCGCTGATAAGAAAGCCATTCAACAAAAAGCGGAGCAAGCCGAAATCAATTTTAAATATTTCAGCGATAATCACGTTGGAATTTCATTGGATGAAACTACAACCTTGCAGGATGTTGAAAGTATCATTTCAATTTTCTCGGGAAACGCTTCCATTAAAAAAGAAACTGTGAGTGAACTGAACTGGCCGGCATCACTTATCCGGTCATCGAATTTCCTCACGCATCCGGTATTCAATTCGCATCACTCAGAGCATGAGATGTTGCGCTACATAAAAAAATTAGAGAACAAAGATTTATCCATGGTGCATTCGATGATTTCATTGGGCTCGTGCACCATGAAGTTGAATGCCACCACTGAAATGATTCCGGTAACATGGCCTGAGTTAGGAGGCATTCATCCTTTCGCTCCTGCCAGCCAGACCGAAGGCTATCAGCATATGATCGCTAACCTCGAAAACTGGTTGAAGGAAATCACAGGTTTCACCGGGGTATCACTGCAACCAAATAGCGGTGCTCAGGGTGAATATGCAGGGTTGATGGTGATCCGGGCTTATCACCAAAACAGAAAAGATAATCATAGAAATATTGCTTTGATACCTGCATCCGCACACGGTACAAATCCTGCCAGTGCTGTCATGGCAGGCATGGATGTAGTGGTTGTAAAATCAGATGAAGAAGGGAAAATTGATGTGGCTGATCTGAAAGCAAAAGCTGCGCAATACAAAGACAATCTTTCTTGTTTAATGGTGACGTATCCTTCCACACACGGAGTGTTTGAAGAAGCTATCACCGACATCTGTGAAACCATTCACGCTCATGGCGGATTGGTGTACATGGATGGTGCCAACATGAATGCCCAGGTGGGATTAACTTCTCCGGCAAACATTGGTGCCGATGTGTGTCACTTAAATCTTCATAAGACATTTTGTATTCCACATGGTGGTGGTGGCCCTGGCATGGGCCCTATCTGTGTGAATGATAAATTGAAACCGTTCTTACCTGGTCATGCTGTTATTAAAACTGGAGGCGAACAGGCTATTACTGCAGTATCTGCAGCGCCATGGGGCAGCGCCAGCATTCTGGTGATTTCATACGCCTACATTGCCATGATGGGTAGTGAAGGATTAACGAACGCAACCAAGATGGCCATCTTCAATGCCAACTACATTAAGGAGAGATTGAATGGTCATTATAAAATACTTTACACCGGAACGAAAGGACGCTGTGCGCACGAAATGATTGTGGATTGTCGCGATTTCAAAAAATCAGGCGTTGAAGTTGAAGACATCGCCAAGCGTTTAATGGATTATGGTTTCCATGCTCCAACCGTTTCATTTCCGGTAGCAGGAACATTAATGATTGAGCCCACAGAAAGCGAACCGAAAGCGGAAATGGATCGCTTTGTTGATGCATTGATCGAAATAAGAAATGAAATTCGTGAAGTAGAAGAAGGCCAAGCCGACAAAGAAAACAACGTATTGAAACATGCACCACATACGGCTTCCATTATTACAGCCGATGCATGGACAAGGCCTTATAGCAGACAGAAGGCTGCGTATCCGCTACCTTTCGTGAAAGAGACCAAGTTTTGGCCTAGCGTTAGCCGTGTAGATAATGCCTATGGCGATCGTAATCTGGTTTGCAGTTGCCTGCCCGTTGAGGAATACGCTAAGGCGGAAGCGTAGTGATTTTATTATTGTTCTTACAGAAAGAAGGCTGTCCCAAAAGAACAGCCTTCTTTCTTTTGTTACATTCCATTACTTCAAACCATACTTGTCAATCAGGTACACCAAGGCAGCCATCGAAGCAGCGCCTAACTCCAGTTCTCGCTTATCAACTTTATCAATGGTATCCTCTGCCGTGTGATGGTAATTAAAATATCGCTGTGAGTCAGGCAAAAAACCGATCAAAGCAACACCTTGATTCGCCAGCGGACCAATGTCAGCTCCGCCACCTTCCTGGCTGAAATCAGAAAGTCCATAAGGTTCCAACAAAGGTTTCCAACTACGTACTTTTGCTTTTGCCTTCTCCTCACTGGGTACAGTAAACCCACGCGGAACAAAACCTCCACGATCTGATTCAATGGCAGCGATATGGTTTTCTTTATTCTTCTCAGCCAACTCTGCATACTTAATTCCACCGCGCAAGCCATTTTCCTCATTCATAAACATCACCGCCCTGATCGTACGCTTAGGCTTATAACCGATTGCATTAAATAGTCGCAATACTTCAATAGATTGAACGCACCCGGCACCATCATCATGCGCACCCTGCCCCAAGTCCCAGGAATCTAAATGCCCACCTACTACAATTATCTCCTTCGGAAACTCACGGCCTCTGATTTCACCAACTACATTGAAGGAAGGTGCATCTTCGAGTGTAACGGAATGATTCTCCATATAGAACTGTACATCTTTCTCATCTTTTAAAAGCTTACTTAATAATTCAGCCTGTCGGGTGCTGATTGCAAGAGCCGGAATTTTTACAATGTTGGGAGCATAACGCATACTTCCCGTGTGCGGATAATCTTCCAGGTTAGAACCCATCGATCGCACCAGCACCGCTACTGCTCCATACTTTGCCGCTTCAGATGCACCACT
>DAOOCD010000353.1:0-3274 GCA_035408225.1 Cyclobacteriaceae bacterium
CCCAATCCTCAAAACGCTGGTAGATCTTGCCCTCATCCGTCCGAAGACAATAATATACAAATCTGCTCCCTTCCTTTTCGCAGACATAGCGTGCGCCGAAATACTGGGCGCCAGCCGTGACGGGTAAAAGGAAGAATACAAGAAGGGCTGAAATGGTGACAGCGGGTTTTTTGGGTAAAGCCATTTGGTTCAGGTTTTATTATTAAAATTACTTATTTACGGTAACGATCGGGGCCTTACGTCGGCGGGATTCATATCTGCCAAACTGTGCCCAGTTACTTATCTTTCAAATTTACGTTATCATTTTCAATGTAGCTAGCCCTGCTTATGAGCATCCAATGTTATAGGCTGGCTTCTGTTATAGGTAGAGGATTATTATGTCTTACAAAAGCAGTTAATCCAATAAGGGTGATGCAGGCAGATAATGGCCATATCAGATCCTCAGACTTTTCAAAATCATACCCAAGCTGATCTCCTAGCAAAGTAATAAGCAAACAACCAACTATCACATTGATGCTTTTAAAAATAATCGTATTCTTTGTGAACCTTATTACCAATGAATGTAAACAGTACAACAACAGAGTCAAAGGGATCGAAAATATTACCCCCGCAAATAGAATTGGGATATACGCAACAGGCAAGAGAAGAACAGTTCCATAGAAGGTATCGGTATTAAATATTTCGGATAGAATATAAAGGCTGAAGGGCCAAACTAGTGGCCCAAAAAAGCCAACCTTTATTATATAATTTATTCTGAGATTCATTTGATGATTTGATTGCCTATAACGGCTACGGCTTTGTGCAGGTGGGGAATTTGAAATGCAAATGTTCAATTAACCACAAATGTTTATTAGAAATACCAATGTTCAATTAAGCACATCAGCCCCACTTGCACAAAACCGATGTTGGCGGTAGTTTTTTTATTCCGTCCATAGGTTGCCGATTGAATAAGTTTTGGCTTGTCCGCTAATGAAAACTCGGTCGCCATTGTCTTCACAATAAAGTTTCCCAATTCTGTCAGAAATCTGAAAGGCTGTCATAACCTTTTTATTAAGCCTATCCGCCCAAAATGGAATTAACGAACAATGTGCCGAGCCTGTTACAGGGTCTTCTAAAATTGATGCTTGTGGTGTAAAGTACCTTGAAACAAAATCACAATCATCTCCTTTGGCTGTAACAATAACTCCACCTGGGTCAAGATTTATTTGGTCGAAATATTGACGGTCAATTTTAATATTTCTTACTTCCGTTTCACTGCCATAAACTAAAACGTAGTCTCTGGCTTTTAGAGTTTCTTTTGGATGAATATTTAATGACTTTTCTATGAGTGTCGGCAAAGTGTTTGGAAATGGCATTCTTGATGGAAAGTCCATTCTATAAATATTTTCGTCAGCCAAAACGGTTAAGTCACCACTTAAAGTTTCAAAAATAATTTTGTCGTTTTCGTAATCAAGTATTGTTTTTAAACAATGTACTGTTGCAAGAGTTGCGTGTCCGCACAAGTCCATTTCAATTTCAGGTGTGAACCAACGCAAATGTATTTTATCTCCCTTGTCTACGAAAAAAGCAGTTTCGGCAACTGCGTTTTCTTTTGCTATTTTAATTAAGATGTCGTCTGGCAGCCACTTGTCAAGCGGAACAACGCAAGCCGAATTTCCGCCAAAAGTCTTGTCCGTGAATGTGTCAATTTGATACAGGTTAAGTTTCATTTTGTCGTTTTAAAATTACCGCCAACACAGATATCCCCGCAATCAAATGCACGGCATACCTATTGATTTTCAATGGTTTAATGGTACGCTTTTGCATATCTTCATTGCGGGGATACAAACCCGCGCTTTTTATATCATCGCTTGGTGGCAGTCAAGCAGCTAGGCTATACTTAATTTTATTTTATCGCATTTTTATACGCCCTGGCACCACCTACAATCGGCAATTCAATCATAGTTCCGTCCAAATCAATAGTAAGCTCTGTTCCAGGCTCAGGCCAAAGAGTGAATTCTTTATCACTCGAAAAGATCATCAACCCGATTTGCTCTCCCATGGGAATGATCTGATCATCAGGCATAAGGTCAAAGGTGACGGTATAGAATTTTCCAGGTACTAAAGGTTCGCCTTTGGTGATCGAACTATGGTTTTGAGGATCGGCCCACCCGCGTGTGATGATGTTATCCGTGATCTTTGTTTGTCTGCCTTCGGTCCAGGGCAGCGACACTAACCATACTGAAAGATTGGCTGCTGGCTTACTGCTCGCGAGGGTCACCGTAATTTTTGGGGTACCGGAGATATGTATATCGTTCGTCAATACTGGTGTAACATACATCAATCGGTGATTGGTAATTTCAGCTTGTGCTAATGCTGCGCCGTTAAAAGAATAATTGTCAACCAGCTTTTCGGTTCCTTTTTTCTTCTGCTTTTCTGTACGCAGGCTTCCATGTTCAGGAGCGCCTGGCTCAATATAGAATTTAACCATCGATGCATCAGGGTTCGGATAATCCTTGTAGGGGGTTGGATTTTCTGGTTTGTCATTCTCGCGCACGATCCATGCACGGGGATCTTTTTCGACTCCATTATCTACGCCGTGTAAATAATGAGTGAACCATCTGTTCATCATGGTCATTGGCGGCGGCCCACCGTGTCCATTCTGGTGATAGTAAAGTTGAACAGGCAAACCCTTAGCTTTTGCAGCTTCATATATGCGGTAGCTATGTTCAGGCATGACATTCCAATCATTAAATCCATGCGACATCAACATAGCGGCTTTCATGGGTTTCATATCATTGAGATAATCACGTCCGGCCCAGAAATCATTATAATCACCCGTGATCCTGTCCATCCCATTCTTCATCTCCGTGTCACGCACCGTTGCATTGTTATACGCGCGTTTTGATTCATCTCCACTATGGATAAAATCGTAGAGCACATCGATATCTTCTCCCAGATATCCTCCAGGAGAACGTACTAATCCATTTGATCTGTAGTAGTGGTAATAGGAGGTATTTGGAGCAACAGGTATAATGGCTTCAAGCCCCTCCACTCCTGTTGTAGCTGCAGCCAGAGGGAGCGTACCTTCATATGAGGTACCTGTCATCCCTACCTTACCCGTGGACCAATAGGCCTCTACTTTTTCAAATCCATCGGGTGTAGTATAACCTGGTATACGTCCGCACAACCAGTCAATGACGACTTTAGGGGCCAGCGATTCATTGTCACCGCCTACCGTAGGTGCTCCTTGCGAGAGACCTGTACCAGGCGAAGAAGAGTGAACGACAATGTA
>DAOOCD010000354.1:0-3237 GCA_035408225.1 Cyclobacteriaceae bacterium
CTATAAGACCAATAGAATTTTGCATATCTGAGCCGTTGAATCTATTTTCTTCAACAGTTCAGGTACCGGAATGCTCCAATAAGGAAACCTATTGTCCATAAGTAGGGTTAACTTCTTATCATCGTCAACATCATTTTAAACTTTTCAGTTGCCTTGAGGGCATGGGGTATGTTGGCTGGCAAAATAATACCCTGTCCTGCTTTGAGTATCTGTGGATACCCACCGATCGTAATTTCTGCCACTCCATCCAGTATTTGAACCACCGCCTCAAATGGCGCGGTGTGTTCAGAAAGTCCCTCCTCTTTGTCAAAGGCAAACAAGGTAATAGTGCCTGTCGATTTTTTTATAATGGTTTTACTAACTACCGCATTGGCAGCATACTCAATGCTATCAACTGGAGTAAATATCTTTGAAGGTTCGATTGCATTATTCATCTCTATTTTTTTATGTGTATTTCCCATTCACCGCGAATTCTTCGCCCGGTAAGTTACATCATTAAATCACGGAGTCCGAAACGAGGCTATGCTGAGAAAGGGAAATTAAACCTCACAAAATACCGGCATATGGTCACTCTTCTCAATCCATTTAACATGTTGTCCAATTGACAACTGTTTAAGGGATTTTGCAAACTCTTCACTAGCGAAAATATAATCAATGTGATAAGCCTTAACTAAATTCCTGTGTAAAAAAAATGTCGGCTGTAATTCCTTCCCGGGCTCCTCACCTTGATTTTGTTTATGATAAAGACTTTCAATTTTTAGTTCTTTAAGTTCTCTTACCACATCACTATGGTTCCACCATCTGTCCCACCTGTCCCAAATCACATTACTATTAAAGTCACCTGCAATAATACTTTTATTAAGTTTTGTCTTATGCATTTGCAAATATTTCCAAAGTTGACCAATATACCCAAAGGTCGGTGAGTTGGCTCCATGGCACCAAGTACCAAGTAAGTTGAAATCAGTATTTACTTTGCAGGAAATGAAATACTTTAATCCATTTGTATCCCAGTTTAAATTTTCAATTTTAACTTTCTCAGTAGCAAAGATTCCAAGTCCCTTATTATTATTCTCACCTGTCCATATATAATTAGTTGCCCAGTCCTTATATTTTTTGTCCTTTGTTACTTGTGGGTTCTCACATTCCTGGACTATGATAATATCAGCATTAAATTCATTAAGGTAATCGAATTTCTTTCGCAGTGCACCGTTACAATTCCAAGTCAATATTTTCATGAATTAAAAATCTTTATCACTTCTTCCATCCCGGACCGCGTACAACTTTGCCGGGCTTAGCACCTGTGTGTTCCCCATCGGCCAGCACCTGCGTGCCATTGACAAACACATGCACCATGCCCGTGCTGTATTGATGCGGGTTTTCAAACGTAGCATGATCCTGAATTTTAGCAGGGTCGAAAATGGCGAGGTCAGCGTAGTAACCGGGAGCAAGCTGACCACGCTTCTGTATTTTTAAATTTGTCGCAGGTAAGGAAGTTAGTTTGCGAATGGCTTCTTCCAATGGAATCACTTTTTCATCGCGCACATATTTGCCAAGCAACCGTGAGAAGTTTCCGTACGCCCGCGGGTGATCCTTATATTTTAAAAACATGCCGGCTGCAGTTGGTGAACCCGCATCCGAACCAAAGCTAACGTAGGGCAGCGCAATCTGGCGCTTGATGTTTTCTTCGTTCATTAAAAAATAGGCCGTCTCAACACGCGTGCTGTCAGCAATTACAAGGTCCATGGCTGTTTCCTCCGGTGACTTGCCATAGATTTTAGCCACTTCACCCAGGGTTTTTCCTGTGTACCGCTTTAGGGAATCGTTGGTAAAACCGAGCAATAGAACACGCTCTGGATCGCCCGCATTTAACAATAGATTCTCCCAGGTATCCGTGGGGGTTCGCATCTCCTGCAACACCTTCTTACGGATAGCAGGATTTTTCAATCTCTTGATCCATTCTTTAATGCCACCTTCCTGCACCCACGGTGGCATGGTAGCATCTAATCCGGTTGCGCCTGCCGTGTAGGTGTACATATCCGCAGTAATGCGAAGCCCCGATTTATTGGCCTTATCAATTTTAGCGATTACTGAATCGAGCTTGCCCCAATTTTGCTTACCTCCCATTTTCAGATGATAAATCTCAGCTGGCAAATTCGCTTCGCGTGCAATGCGGATGGTTTCATCAACTGCGTTCAGAATGTTGTTCCCCTCGCTGCGCATGTGCGAAATGTACATACCGCCATACGGTGCAGCTACCTTGCTTAACTCAATTAGCTCTTCCGTAGTTGCATAATTATCGGGTGCATAAATCAAGGCAGTTGTAGTGCCCATGGCACCTTCTTCCATCGCCTGCTTAATCAGTGATTTCATGCGCTCCAGTTCTTCGGCATCGGGTGCACGGTTTGCATAGCCCAACTCGTGAATGCGAACTGTATTAGCGCCCACGAAAGAAGCTACGTTGGGTGAGACGCCTCTGCGCTGCAATGATTCGAGATATTCGCCCAGCGTTGTCCAATCAATATCAAATTGCCAATCTGGGTTGCGCTTCATCTGATCTTTCCAATCCTGTTTCATCTTATCATTCAACGGCCCCATCGACCCTTCGCCCAGTACTTCGAGTGTAATACCCTGGCGGATGTCAGCCTGGGAGTTGCCATCTATGAGCAATGAAAGTTCGGCATGACTCATCATATTAATAAATCCGGGTGCCACCGCTAAGCCAGTTGCATCAATTTGTTTTTCACCTTCAGCATTTGATAGATCACCAATGAAAGCTACAGTATCGGCATTGATACCTACATCGGTCACCATACCCGGTTTTCCTGAACCATCATACACGGTTCCTCCACGAATGATGAGATCAAATTTCTGTTTTTGACAGGCGCTGAACAAAATCACGAATGCCAGAAGAGGGAATAGATTTTTCATGGAATGAGTTAGGTTATAAATTGGAATATACGAGGCGTCTGACCGCTCAAAGCTGTCAGACGCCTAAATTCGTTTGTAAGTCTAAGCAATAAGTCATGTCACAATTACACAACCGGAAACTTAAATGTAGATTTCAGTGGAATTCGCTTTCCGGTCGTTTGCGAAGCACGGGCAGCTTCAATTATTTCCAATACATGCAATGCATGCTCGGCTGCAATAAGTGGCTCTGTTCCAGTTGCCATACTTTGCGAAATTACTGAAGCTCCTTGTTCCCAAACATAGGTTCCGGTATCAGTGGCTTCGCGCCTG
>DAOOCD010000355.1:0-3213 GCA_035408225.1 Cyclobacteriaceae bacterium
TGCCTAGCATATTTATCGAAACAAGTTGAATGGGTTGAAAATCAACCGAAGGGTCTACTCCGCTGATATTAATCTCTGCTGAATTAATAATCAATTCAGGAATCGTATCCATGTAATCATAGAACTTGGTAAGATCAAGTTTAGTTATGATCGAAGTTCCACTTTGAATATACCTCGAAGCTGGCGATGTAAAATCTGAAGAGAACGTATTGAGTCCTGCCAATTCAGTACCTGAGCGGTCAGCATCTACCTTCGAGAAGGTGACGCATGAGGCCATGACAAACGTAGTTGATTTACTGGTACTACCGGAGTGATAATAGACTCTCAGGTAAGTATTGGTGTCAAGATTGCCTAAGCCCACCACTTTATCTGCTTGTGTAGGAAGAATGGCAATCCCTTTAAATTGCTCTTTGAAATAAAGGAAATTAGTATAGAGCGTGTCATTAGGGTTAATTGCATTGAATAATCGTTGTCCAAAAGAATTGTCTAATTTAATACGGGTTGTTACAACTGCATCGGCATCGGTATCTTCCAATTCAGTTTTAAACGTATTGGCATCGATGCTTTTCTCCGCTGTTCCGATCGAATTTGCATCAATATCAATATTGGAATTGAAAAAATAATCGTCTTCAAAATTCAATTCCTCAGTGATTTCATGGACTGAAAATTTTTGAACGGTTTCACCTGGTGAACCATAGGCATAGAAATCATATCGAACCTGAAGCACAGCAGAGTCAAACTCAGCGTCCGTATCGAGAATCGTAGTTACATCCGTAGGTCGAAATTGAGAATAAGCACCAGCACTAATGGTACCCAGAGCCGGATCAACATAACTTCCAACCAGCATCCGGTTAAGTTCACCTGACAAACTGGTGGTACGCAGTGAATCCATCCAGAGTACGCTGGTCTCTAAAGGAAATTCGGCATAAACGACCTTGAACCTCTGCTGATTACTTTTGAATCCGAGATAATTCAGGTCTTCCTGACACGAAAAAAATAAAACTAAAAGGGAAAGAAGGCAGGCACTTTTAGCCCACCAACTCCGTGTAAAGGTTATAAAACGATTCAGTGTAGTTGTCGTCTTTTTCGATGGTCTCAATTTTCGTCTCTTTAAGCTTCTTAACTAATCCTTCTAACTTTTTATTGTCTCCGGCCGTGGAAACAACGTCTGAGAATTGGGCCCCTAATTTAATAAAGCCTTCGTAATCTGCAGTTTTCAAATGGCCTAACATATTGTCTTCAATATCCATCATACGCACCTTACCCATCAGGTCACCTTTAAACTTATGGGTAAAGCTGTTATTGTAGATTGTGAAAACAGTCTTGGTGTTTTTGAATAACGGATCGTTCTTATAAGTAGTCTTGAGATACAGCGGAATAAAACTGGTAATCCAGTCATTGCAATGAACTACATCGGGAGCCCATCCTAGTTTGCGCACCGTTTCTATTACTCCTTTGCAGAAGAAAATTGCCCGCTCATCGTTGTCTTCATAAAATTTATTCTCCTTGTCGTGAAACATGGATTTACGATGGAAGTAATCTTCATTATCAATAAAATAAACCTGGAGTTTAGCATTTGGTATGGAGGCCACCTTAATGATCAAAGGCTTCTCTTCATCACCAACTGATATATTAATTCCTGAAAGTCTCACTACTTCATGTAACCGATTCTTTCGCTCATTAATCAACCCAAATCTTGGTACCAGAATTCGAATCTCCATCCCTCTTTCCTGCATAGCCTGGGGTAGTTTTCTGACAAAGTCAGCTACCTCCGTGGTCTGCAAAAAGGGATTGATTTCGCTGGCAACATAAAGAATACGGATTTTGGACATATTATGGATTTTTAATTCAGGACGAAAAACAGAACCACAAAAGTACGGAATTTTCACCCCTTCTTCAACTAATCATCGGATATAAGGCCTATATTTGCGACCCTTTAAAAAGGCCAGAAATGGAGATTTTCAAAGAAATTGAGCCGCTAAAGGCTTTTTTAAGGCAACAAAAAATAGCGACTCGGTCTTTAGGTTTTGTGCCTACCATGGGAGCCTTGCACCAAGGGCATCTATCTCTGATTAAGGCTTCCAAGGTTGAAAATGCCCTTACAATTTGCAGTATTTACGTAAATCCAGCCCAGTTCAATAACCTTACAGATCTTGCAAAATACCCCCGAGCCTTAGATCAGGATATTGAGCTACTTAGAAAGACAGATTGTGATGTGCTCTTTTGTCCGGATAACAGCACGATGTATTCATCAGAAAGTCTGATCAGGTTTGATTTTGGCATGCTGGATAAAGTCATGGAAGGTCGATACCGCCCCGGTCATTTTAGTGGAGTAGCCCTCGTTGTTTCCAAGTTGTTTCACATAGTTTCTCCAGATAAGGCTTATTTCGGGCAAAAGGATTTTCAGCAATTTAAGGTTATCGAAAAACTAGTTCAAGAGTTAAAATTCGACATTACTCTTCGCTGTATGCCTATCGAAAGAGAGTCAGACGGGTTAGCAATGTCATCACGCAATGTTCGCCTTTTGGCCGAACAGAGGAAAAAGGCAATTATTTTTTATGATTCGCTAAAGGAGACCAGAGAATTACTGGAAAAGGGTAATTCAATGCAAAACGTTCTGAAGGTGATCATAAACAAATTTGAAAACAGTAATGAAGTAAGGCTTGAGTATCTCGAATTAGCGGATGTGTCAAACTTAAGTCCGCAGGAAAACGTTTCAGACAAAATCAATGCTATTCTTCTTATCGCTGGCTATGTTGGTGAGGTACGATTGATTGATAATTTATTGTTGTAGTATGAGAATTGAAGTTTTAAAATCAAAAATACATCGGGTAAAAATCACGCAGGCAGAATTGCACTATGTAGGAAGTATTACCATTGACGAGACTTTAATGGAGGCGGCTAACCTGATTGAAGGCGAGAAAGTACAAGTAGTTAATATCAACAACGGTGAGCGACTGGAAACTTATGTGATAAAAGGAGAGAGAAATTCGGGCACAGTATGCTTGAATGGTCCAGCCGCCCGCAAAGCCCAGGTAGGGGACATGGTAATTATTATTTCTTATGCATCCATGGATTTTGAAGAAGCCAGGAATTTTAAGCCATCTTTGATATTTCCAGATCCAGACAATCGATTAAATTAATCTATAAGGGTAATAACTTGGGCACTAAACTAAAATCCATTCTTCAGTATCTGGGGCTCATTGCTATAAC
>DAOOCD010000356.1:0-3207 GCA_035408225.1 Cyclobacteriaceae bacterium
ATGCGGAGAGATTGATATCATGGAGCATTGGGGCAACAATCCGAATGTAATCGCTCAATCCATCCATACCCCTTCGAGTTTTGGTGGTACGGTTAATACAAATACTACGGCTATCTCACAAGTGAGCACCACATACCATGTCTATTCAATTATATGGGATGCAAATCAGATTCAGTTTTTAATAGACGATATAGCATTTTACACCTACAATCCGGTGGTAAAGAATGCCAGCACCTGGCCATTTGATAAGCCTCAGTATCTACTGCTTAACATTGCAATGGGCGGAGGCGGGGGTGCTATTGATCCGGCCTTCACGCAATCCACCATGGAAGTTGACTATGTTAGGGTGTATCAAAAAGGAGTTACACCAACACTAATTACGTTTCCTGCGATTGCCACCAAAACAGTTGGAGACCCAGCGTTCGCATTGACCGCTACTTCAAACTCAGGTTTGCCTGTCAGCTATGCCACCACGTCTGATAAAATTACGATCAACGCTGCAACGGTAACCATAGTTAAAGCGGGAAGAGCTTCCATCACTGCCACTCAGGATGGAAATGAAGTTTATGCAGCTCCGGCTCTGGTAGAACAGAGTTTCTGTATCAAGCCGGTGAAACCTGTAATCACACTAAGTGGCACTAACACGCAGACGGTACTTACATCAAGTGCTACAACCGGAAACCAGTGGTTTTTAAATGGTATTGCAATCGCAGGAGCAGTTAATTCTACCTTATCGGCAACGAACTCTGGCGTTTATACTGTGCAGGTGACAGTAGATGACTGCGTCAGTGACTTCTCTGGTGAGACGGCACTGATTGTGACCGGTGACCTTAACACTTCATCGAACCCGGTAGATGTTTATCCCAATCCGGTAGAAAACTTTTTGGAGGTTCGCGGACTTCAAGGTGAGGTAACAGGCGCACGCCTCGTTGATCTGACCTGGCGTTCCAGTTCCCTGGTATTCGAAAGAATCGGTAAGATCTATCATGCGAATGTTCAGCATATAGCGCAAGGCGTTTACTTATTGCGCATACAAGAGGGTGATAAGAATTACCAAATTAAAATCATCAAGAAATAAAAACTCTTTAAGTGCCCCTTGCCCTTGCCGGTGTTCTTCACCGGCAAGTTTTGTAGGATGCAGTCCAATCAAAAGATTAGATTTATTTTCATGTACGTAACAATTTGTAGGTGCCGGTATTACGGGTTCAATATCTAGACTGTGATTTTGTGAGTCATGATGGATATCTCGCCTTTGTTGTCTTCTTGACCAACAAACACCCTGGTCCTTATTCTCCGCAGAGCACTTATTTCTGATATTCAATTTTCACCACCACCACTTCAAACCTAAAATCATTCTCATCAATCCGCGCCAAATACTGTGTAACCTAATCTTAACATTCCTGTGGCGCGATGTTAATACTGCTATTTAATCCACGGCCCCGCCCTGACTTGTCGGGCGGGGCCGCGGCTACAAACATAAAACCCCTTCGGGGTTTAAGCTTATTCTCTGCAGGGCCTCCCGCCTCAAAGAATACTTTAAATTTCAAGCATCGTCTCTCGTAGAGGACGATGCGTAACGTTCGGTCTCTATTCTCCGCAGAGTCACCCGCCTCGGGGAATACTTTAAACTTATTTCTGATATTCAATTTTGGTTATGCGCCAGACAAATTGCTTCGCAGGAGTTTTAACAATCACTTCATCGCCCACTTCTTTTTTCAGCAGCGCCTGTGCCATGGGCGAGTCCATCGAGATATAATCTTTCGCACCAATAAGTTCTTCACCACCTACTATGCGGAAGCGGTTCTTAAAGCCTTTATCATTCGCAATTTCCACCCAGGCCCCAAACATTACTTTGCCTTCCTGGTATGGTGAATAGGTCACCACCTTCAAGTCATCGATGCATTTGCGCAAATAAAGAATGCGCTTGTCAATTTCGCGCAGGCGTTTTTTATTGTAATGATAATCAGCGTTTTCAGAACGATCGCCAAGGCTTGCCGCCCAGGTAACTTTTTGAGTGGTGTCGGGCCGCTCCACGCGCCACAGCTGATCCAGCTCAGCTTTTAACTTCTCTAACCCTTCGGGGGTAATCAACATTGTTTTCATGTAGTAATAATAACTATAATTCCATAGGTGTACGTTGTGTGTGCTCGTTGTTATCACCGAACCACCAACTTAACAAACCTAAAATTATTCTATTATCCTTCATCTAACCGCACCAAATACTGAGAAGCCCGATCTACTTTTCCTATGGCGCGTTTTATCCTCACGACTATAGCCACGGGTTTTAACCCGTGGCTATAAATATCACACCCCTACAGGGTTCAGGAGAGATATCGTCTCCTGCAAGGGACGATACGAAACAAAACGCATCGTCCTCGTTGAGAGACGATGCTTGAAGAAAAAAAATGCTGTCATTCCGGGCGAGTGTACAAAATTGTAAACTTGAAACTTAACTTCAACGAGACCCTGCCTACGCGGAGCCAATACCTCTTTTACTTTATCGTTGCTCCAAACGCTACGGCATAGGCAGGCCGGAATCCCGAATAGAGTTAGTCCTTATTCATTGCTATCCGTTTTTTGTCGGTTGCCAATCTATCACTTCCTTATCACACTTTCTTTTTCTTTTTCGGTTTTGGAATCTTCCCGATTCTCACATCGCCCTTCAAAATAAGTCGACAGGCTTTGAGCACCAATTCTTCAAAATCATCTTCACCCACCGGAATGTTTTGCCAGACAGATTCGGCTGAGCCGAGTAATTGCACGGAGCGCATGCAGGGAAATTCTTTTTTTAAACTGGCATGATACTCGTGCAGCGCAGCCATCCATACGCCATTGTCATCAGGATGATCGTTTCGATTACGCAGAATTAAAACTAACTTCTCACCTACATAAATGGCATAACAACCAAACATAGGTTTCACCCGTGGCTGAATCCGATCCAATTCTTCAAGTACAAATTCAAAAGGAATTTTAAATTTCATGGGTAGACAATGATACTAAATTTTGCCCATGTTATTGTTGGTCGCCAGCTAACCTGATTAGTTGACTGTCATCTCGCCTTGTTGGTCTCCTTTTGCCAGTGGTCGGTGTTATCACCGATCCACTAATAAGGCAACGGCATTCAGCCCTTAAACAACTCCTTAAAACTTTTAACGGTTTCGTTTTTAATCAACGGCCGGGCCCAAATGCCAATGCTGAACACATAAC
>DAOOCD010000357.1:0-3171 GCA_035408225.1 Cyclobacteriaceae bacterium
GTTCATACTAGCCAGCAAATTGTTTGCAGGCTTGAAACAAATTTCAGGAGTAACGATGATTGGTCAGGATTTCTCTTCCAATAGTCGAACACCTACCCTGTCATTCACACTCGATGGAAAAACACCAACCCAGGTGTGTGAGCAATTGGCAAAGAAAAACATCTGCGCCTGGGATGGACATTTCTATGCAATCCGGGCCATTGAATCCTTAGGACTGTTAGAACACGGTGGAGTTACGCGCATGGGCATCTCGGTCTATAATACGGTTGACGAAATTGATTTTACGCTGGCCGAAGTAGCCAGGATTGCAAAGAGTTAATGAAGAGCCGTCTCAAAAGTCGAATAAAATTGAAATGTCATTCCGGCCTTGAGCCGGAATCCCATAATACATTCACAAAACGGGATCGCGGGTCAATGCCCGCGATGACTAGTTGACTTTTGAGACAGCCTCGTCTCACTTTTTTAAACACAAATCAATTGCATCCCGCAACACTGCTGCAGACGTACCCACCGGGTCAGCTTCATAATTCTTCATGTAAATGGATTCATAAAAATCTGTATTAAGCTCGAGACCCATTTCCCATCCATCACACGTTCCCAGAAACGAACTTGCATTTACTTCTGTTGGTTTCACCGTTAGTTTCCAGGTGCCGCCATCCGGTTCAGCGGAAGCAAGTAATTTGATTTTATTACCTCGCAACCGCGCTGCCAAAAGATCATCTGGTTTTATGTATTGAATTCCTTCCACGATAATATCATGAATGGAGCCAGAGAAATTTGTGAATGACTTCATGATGATAAACAATTTATTGGCAGTATCATGTCCATGTGTATCATGCGTGGGATCAGCCTCGGCCGCGCCTAATCGCTGGGCTTCCCTGATTGCATCCTCCATGGTACCACCTTTTTCTAATTCCTGTAAGATGTAGTTAGTTGTTGCGTTAAACACTCCGCGTAAGCGGGTTAGTGAAGCCAACTTTAAATCGCGCTGTAACACATTAATTACGGGAAGCCCACCACAAACCGTGGAGCTAAAAGCAAGGCCACCACCAAACTCAGTGGCAAGCTTATGTAATTCGTCAAATCCAAAGATCAGTGGCGCCTTATTGGCAAACACAACTGACCATCCCTTTTTTA
The DNA here is from genome assembly GCA_035408225.1 of Cyclobacteriaceae bacterium. GTDB lineage: Bacteria > Bacteroidota > Bacteroidia > Cytophagales > Cyclobacteriaceae > ELB16-189. The sequence continues at coordinate 1,138 of DAOOCD010000357.1, forward strand.
GCGCTTCTTTTGAAACCGCTAATCCCGGGTTACCATCAATCAGATTGCCCGGAGAACTATCAATCAATAGATCGGCCTCGAGAAAATCGGTTAGGCTTGTGGTATCAATATCATCGTTAAATCCCGGCAGTGAATTAACTTTTCCTTTAGCATTCTTTAACCTGATTAGTTGATCGTACTCATACCCCGTAGGTTGTATGGCCCACCCGGATGAATCACTAACCGCAATTATCCTGAATTCAAGGTTATATGTACGCTTCATAGCCAGGTGTTTATCCTTAAGGATTTTCAGAAGACCAATATTGACAGTACCTAGCCCCATTAGTACAGTATTCGCGATGATCATAGAAATAAATTAATGTAAAACCTGTACAAACATATGAGATATAATAAAAATTAAGATAATGCAGTTTGAGCAGTTAAGGTAAACCCTCCTATTGACCGTACATCCCTTAATTATTCCCAACCCTGCATAATTTTTATACTTTGCTTACGCTTAAATACATTTTATTGAATATGACCAATCCCTATTACTCTGCTATGAAAAAAAGTAAGATCATCGTGATTCTTGCTTTGCTCCTTTCAGGATGGACTGCCTTTGCGCAGGAAACATTCCCCCGAAATGACGTGAAAGACATTCGTGCGGGCTTATACGCCTTTACCAATGCAACTATTGTTGTTGACCCGCAAACCACCTTGCAAAATGCCACCTTGTTGGTTAAGGGTAATAAAATTGAACAGGTCGGTGCCAACCTTGCAGTACCCAAAGGCTATACCACCATCGATCTGAAGGGAAAGTATATTTACCCTTCTATGATTGATATGTTTACCAGTTATGGATTGCCCGATGTGGAAAGACCCCGGGGCGGTGGCTTTGGTGGTGTTGAACAAATGGAATCCAAAACAAAAGGTGCTTACAATGCAAACCAGGCTATCCGTTCGCATTACAATGCGGCTGAAGAATTTACCATCAATACAAAAACTGCTGATGAACTTCGCAAACTGGGTTTCGGTGCTGTGCTAACTTCAAAGCCTGATGGCCTGGCCCGCGGAACTTCTGCCTTTGTAACGCTGAATGAGAAGAACGATAATACTTCATTGCTGAAGCAGAAGATCGCGGCAAATTATTCACTCGAGAAAGGAACTTCCACTCAAAACTATCCATCCTCACTCATGGGTTGTATTGCTGTGTTACGACAAACCTATCTCGATGCAGAATGGTTTGGAAGTCAAACCCCACGCCCTTTTGCAGATAATTCCCTTGAAGGCTGGATTCAAAACCAACGCCTACCACAAATCTTTGCAGCCACCAGTTGGGCCAATGTGCTTCGCGCTGATAAACTTGGGGATGAATTCGGTGTGCAATATATTATCAAAGGCGCTGGCGATGAGTACAAGAGAATTAATGAAATCAAAGCAACCAAAGCTTCGCTGATCATACCTGTTAATTATCCGGAAGCTTATGATGTAGAAGATCCCTTCGATGCAGAACGGGTTTCATTAGCCGACCTGAAACATTGGGAGCTTGCCCCTGCTAACCTGGCGACCCTGGAAAAAAACGGGATCAACTTCGCCATTACAAGTTCGGGGCTCAAAAAAACTACTGACTTCTTGCCCAACGTAAGAAAAGCTATTGAAAATGGTTTAACAGAAACAACTGCCCTGAAAGCACTAACTACCACCCCGGCTCAACTTTTAAAAGTGGATGATCAGGTGGGCAGTTTAAAGAAAGGCATGCTTGCCAACTTCATCGTTACCTCAGGCAAAATCTTTGATGAAAAGACAATCATTCACCAAAACTGGGTGCAGGGTGAACCGTATTCAATAAAAACATTGGATACCAAAAACTTCAGTGGCAACTACAGTCTGACAGTAGGCCCACAATCGTATAAACTGGAAGTAAGTGGCGAAGCCGGAAGTCATAAAGCAAAAGTTGGAGCTTCTGATTCCACGTTGGTTGATGGCGCGGCCACATTCGGTAACGACCTGATCACGTTGAGTTTCAAACCCACAAAACAAAGCACGGGCAGCATT
>DAOOCD010000358.1:0-3154 GCA_035408225.1 Cyclobacteriaceae bacterium
ATAATCCGAATAATAAAGTTTTTATAATTGGTGAGTACCAATATTTATATATGCATAATAAATTAAGTCAAGGACAAAGAGAGTATTTTAGAGCTTATTCAGACTCCTTGAGAAAAGTAAGAGGTAATAATTTACCTATACTACCTTCCATTGATTGATCCTTTCATTTTTTACGATTGTTTATGAATTTGAGGGAGGGGAGAGGAAAGTTGATCCAAAATAGTTTTACCGTTCATGACAATAATCATTTATATTTAAAGACGGATTAAATAAGTTTCAACCTGATAATTAATTAAAAGCCTTATGAAACACACACGCAGAGATTTTTTAAATACCTCAACAAAAGCAGCAGTTGGTTTGGGTATCGCCACCACACTTCCGTGGGAATCATTCGCACAAGCGAAAAGCCTGATTTCCGCCAATGAGAAAATTAATGTCGGAGTAATAGGCGTTAACGGTATGGGCTGGTCTGATTTGACCTCCTTCATGAAGATACCGGAAGTAAATGTCGCTGCTTTGTGCGATGTGGATGATAACGTGCTTAACTACCGCAAGTATGAACTTGCCAAGAATGGCATTCAGACTAAAACCTATGGTGATTATCGCAAGATGCTGGAGAACAAGGATCTTGATGTGATCCTCATCGGAACACCCGATCATTGGCATTGCCTGCAAATGGTCGAAGCCTGCGAAGCCGGCAAAGATGTGTATGTAGAAAAGCCTGTTGGCAACTCTATCGATGAATGTAATGTGATGGTCGCAGCACAAAAGAAATATAACAAAGCAGTACAGGCAGGGCAGTGGCAGCGCAGCATGCCGCACTTTGTCGATGCCTTAAACTTTATTAAGTCCGGTAAACTTGGAAAAATCCGCACTGTGAAAGCGTGGGCTTACCAGGGCTGGATGCGCAATATTGAAGTAAAACCCGATGGACCTGCCCCAGTGGGAGTGAATTATGAGATGTGGCTAGGACCCGCAACCAAGAGACCATTTAATCCCAACCGTTTTCATTTTAACTTCCGGTGGTTCTGGGATTATGCTGGTGGTTTAATGACCGACTGGGGCGTGCACTTAATTGATTATGCATTGCTGGGGATGGACGCTTCGTTCCCAAAATCAGCCGTTGCATTAGGTGGTAAGTATGCATATCCTGATGGAGCCCACGAAACACCTGACACGCTAGCGACTGTGTATGAGTTTGACGGTTACAATATGATCTGGGAACAAGCACAGAGTATCAGCAATGGTAATTATGGGAAGGACCATGGCATTTCATACATCGGTAACAACGGCACGCTCGTTTTATGGCGCGGGGGTTGGGAAGTGATTCCAGACGAAAAGAGAATGGAGGCAATTCCTGTTCAACCTAATAAGGGCTCGGGATTGGACTTACATACCGTAAACTTCATTCAAGCTGTTAAGACTCGTGACTTCAGCAAACTTACTTGTTCTATCCAGGCCGGTGCCCATGTTGCCACTGTGTGCCAGATGGGTAATATTTCATACAAAACAGGAGGCAAAGTGAGTTGGGATGTTGCGAAGGGAAAATTCAATGAGGAGAAAGCGAACGCACTGCTGGCTGCCAAATATAACAATGGATATAAGCTGCCTAAAGTGTAGGTAAGGCGGGTATTCCATGAGTCAGAAATTTGACTACATTGTTATCGGGTCCGGTTTTGGTGGATCAGTCTCTGCTATGCGTCTGGCCGAGAAGGGGTATTCCGTTTTGGTGATTGAGAAAGGAAAGCGCTGGCAGGCGAATGACTTTCCTAAAACCAATTGGAACGTTCGTAAATACCTGTGGCTTCCATTACTTAAATGTTTTGGATTTCAGAACCTGACTTTTTTCAAAGAAGTCTTTATTCTTTCTGGTGTAGGAGTGGGTGGCGGCTCGTTGGTATATGCCAATACCCACATGATGCCCAAAGAAAGTTTTTACTCAAACCCCATCTGGTCACACATTAAAGATTGGAAAACGGTTTTAGCTCCCTTCTACGAGAAGGCGAAGTTCATGCTGGGCAGCGAAAAGTACTCTAAAGAATATGAGGAAGACCGTGTCCTTAAGTCAGTAGCCGAAGATATGGGCCGGGGATCTTCCTATGGCCGCGTAGATTATGTGGGTGTTTATCAGGGCGATTCTAAAAAGGAGAAAGATCCTTACTTCAAAGGTTTAGGCCCGTTGCGCAAAGGCTGCACGGAGTGCGCAGGATGCATGGTGGGTTGCCGGTACAATGCAAAGAATACGCTAGATAAAAATTATCTCTGGTTTGCCGAGAATATGTTTGGAGCGCAGGTGTTAGCAGAAACCGTAGTTACCAAAATCGAGAACATTAACAACGAGTATCAAATTCACACAGAGAGCAGCACCTCCTGGTTTGGAAATAAAAAGCAAACATTTAGTGCGTGTGGATTAATTGTAAGCGGGGGAGTATTAGGTACCATGAATTTGTTGTTGCGACAAAAGTATGTGTATAAAACATTGCCTGATCTTTCGGATAAACTTGGTGATAACATCTTAACCAATTCCGAAATGCTTTCGGGAGTTGTTGCAGCCGATCGGAAGTTGAATCATGGGGTTGCCATCAGTACCATTTTCGATCCGGATGAACATACGCATATAGAATTGTGCAAATTCCCGGATGGTTCCGGTGCGATGGTTCGGCTTGCCGCTATGGCAGCAGGTAATGGCACGCCAATCGTTAGAACCGTGAAGATGATTGGCAACATAATCACCCAGCCGTGGAATTTTCTTCGCTCCTTATTCAATTTTAAGTTGGCTGAAACCAGTATCATCTTTTTGATCATGCAATCATTACCCAATGCGATGCAGATGAAATTGCGAAAAGGAATCTTCGGCCCACGGCTGATCATGAAAAATGATTCAGGGCAAAAGGTACCGAGTTTTATTCCCATCGGGCAGGAAGCACTTTTTCGGTATGCAGAAAAAGTGAAAGGAGTTCCGCACAATGCAGTAACTGAAATCATGTTTGGACTTGCGTCTACAGCTCACATCCTCGGTGGCTGCCCAATGGGTAAAACAAAAGCGGATGGCGTAGTGGATGAGAACTTTAAAGTACATGGTTACTCCAATTTCTATATACTGGATGGCAGCATTATGCCTTGCAATCTGGGCGTGAATCCTTCACTTACCATA
>DAOOCD010000359.1:0-1652 GCA_035408225.1 Cyclobacteriaceae bacterium
GGTATCAGTGGGGATAACATTGAAGTATTGCGGACCCTGACTGAAGTCAGCAGGCTTATTGCCATTACCTTTGGCTGCGAGATCACCTTTTGTAGCTGTTTTGGTTTTGTTTTCAACGGTGGCTTGGTCTTTCTTCACCTTAAACCATTTAACATCATCCAGCGACACATCGCAGTTATCAGTAGTATAGAACCAGCCTCTCCAGAACCAATCCAGATCAACAGCAGAGGCATCTTCCAGCGTGCGGAAAAAATCAGCTGGCTTTGGATGCTTAAAGGCCCAGCGTTCGGCATATTCCTTAAAGGCCTTATCAAATAGTTCGGGCCCCATTACAGTTTCGCGTAAGATGTTAAGCGCGGTGGCAGTCTTTGCATACTGTTCGTTTCCAAAATTTTGACGGACTACCGATTCGGAGTTAACCATCAAAGGTCTTTGAAGATCCGCATTGCCCTTCATATAAGGAACAATCAAAGCGGCAGGTCCGCGACCAATGGGCTTGTCAGGATAATTCTCCACTTCCGTACGGTATTGAACAAAGGTGTTTACGCCTTCGTCCATCCAGGTCCACTGACGTTCGTCATTGTTGATGATCATGGGGAAGAAATTGTGGCCCACCTCATGAATAATTACGCCAACCATTCCCCACTTGAGGCGATCGGAATAAGTACCATCTTTATTAGGCCGTCCAAAATTGAAACAGATCATCGGATACTCCATTCCAATTCCAGCAGCATGCACCGAAGTGGCATGCGGATACGGATAGTTGATTGAATATTTAGAATAGGTAACCAGCGTGTTCTTTACAGCGATAGTTGATTCCTTTTCCCACAATGGATTTCCCTCTTTCGGATAGTACGACATAGCCAAGGGAGTTTTGTCTCCAACTTTTACAGCCATCGCATCCCAGATAAATTTACGGGAAGTAGCAAAAGCAAAGTCGCGTACGTTTTCGGCAACAAACTTCCAGGTCTTCTTATCTTTTGATTTCGTTTTCTCGCGTTGAATAGCTTCTTGTTGGGTGCAGATTATTACGGGCTTGTCAAACGTAGTTTTTGCTTTTTCAAAGCGCGCATATTGTTCGGCCGTTAATACTTCTTTCAGGTTTTGTACCATGCCTGTGCCGCCTACAATATGATCGGCAGGAACCGTAAGATTTACTTCATAATTGCCGAAAGCAAGCGTGAATTCACCCTGACCTAAAAACTGCTTATTCTGCCAGCCTACCACGTCATCGTACACACACATGCGCGGAAACCATTGAGCAATGATGTATAGATAATTGTCTTCTTCAGGAAAGTATTCCATACCACTGCGACCATCATTCGGAGTCAGGTTCTTCATGCGGTCGTTGATGTTAAAAGACCACTCCACTGAGAACGACATTTTTTGACCGGCTCCAAGTGATTTGGGAAGGTCGATGCGCATCATGGTTTGATTGACTGTGTAATTTAGAGTTTTGCCAGATGCATCTTTTACCGATTTGATTTTAAATCCACCATCGAAATCATAAAGATCCACCGTGGCAGCCATTGACTTTGTGTCGATCGAATCACGAAACGTACTGTTAGCTGTTTTAAGAGTATTATTTCCTTTTGCGTTGATGTTTTGATCGAGCTGTAACCAAAGGTAACTGAGCACATCGGTTGAGTTGT
>DAOOCD010000359.1:1752-3139 GCA_035408225.1 Cyclobacteriaceae bacterium
TTGATGTTTTGATCGAGCTGTAACCAAAGGTAACTGAGCACATCGGTTGAGTTGTTGTGATAGGTGATTACCTCTGAACCAGTAATGCTTTGATTCTGATCGTTTAGTTCAGCATTAATAACATAATCGGCCTGTTGTTGCCAATATTTTGCCCCGGGAGCTCCGGAGGCAGAACGATATTCATTGGGTGTTGGAAGTTGCTGATCAAGTTGCTCAAATTTTCCTTTCCAATCCTGCGCTGACAGGGGAAGGGTGAGTACAAGAAACGCGAGAAGAACAAGTAATTTATTCATACTATGATTCAGTTTTTAGAACATCAAAATTAACATGGATTTTTGAAAGATAATCTTATAACGTGATAATTACAGCAGGCAATAAAAAAGCCCCATGAACGGGGCTTTTTAGAAAAAGAATGTCTTTTGTATTAGTTTGTTTTCTTTTTCAACTCATCAAATTTGCTGGGTTGTATTACCCGTGGAAATACATTGTCTTCAACACTGATATCAGCTGTTTCCTTTAAGGGATCGATTACAACATTTACTACCTCTTTATCTTTGGCAAACACCTTGGTCACCTTGGTTTCATTAATGCGCCAGATTTCAGCAGGCAAGCGCTCGATTTCTTTACTTCCGTCCTTATAAGTCCATTCAATAATTACCGGCATTACTAAACCGCCTTTATTGGTGAGCGTGATTTCGTAGAAGTTTTTGTTTTCCATTTTAGCCATCACGGCCTTATCATCAAGACGATTGGCAAACTCTCCATAGAAGCGATTGTCGGTAGGGATTACACTAAAAGGTTGTGGGCCCTGGCTGAAGTCGGATGGTTTAGCACCACCATCTTTCGCTGCCAGGTCACCTTTAGTTGCTGTTTTGGTTTTGTTCTCAATAGTAACCTGATCTTTACGCACTTTAAACCACTTAACCTCATCAAGCGACATATCGCAGTTGTCTGTTCCATAGAACCAACCTCTCCAGAACCAGTCGAGATCAACAGCTGATGCGTCTTCCATCGTACGGAAAAAATCGGCTGGCTTGGGATGTTTGAAAGCCCAGCGTTGTGCATATTCTTTAAATGATTTATCGAAAAGCTCTGGCCCCATTACTGTTTCACGTAAAATAAAAAGAGCCGTTGCTGCCTTTGCATATTGCTCAGCGCCTGATTGTACTACCTGTTCGCCACTGGTCATAAGCGGTCGCATCATCGTTTTATCTCCTTTCATGTAGGGAACGATGCCCGATGGTCTTCCGCGACTCCAATCAAGTTGTGGATAGCGCTCAAGTTCGGTGAGCAACTGAACAAAGCTATCGATACCTTCATCCATCCAGGTTGTTTGACGCTCATCACTATTAATAATCATGGGAAAAAAGTTATGACCCACCTCGTG
>DAOOCD010000360.1:0-3135 GCA_035408225.1 Cyclobacteriaceae bacterium
CCCGCTGGAGTATTTTTATAATCCAACCAAAACCGATCAATCCTATATCCGATATAAACATTACCATTGAATGAAGTGTTGAGTTGCCTTGGAAATCCCATTGAACTGGGGCGATATTTGAACGGAACGACCATTGCATCTATATCAAAACTTTTTTTGATGAAGTATTCGTCCTGACCTCGTACCACTTCAGTGGATTCATTCAGTTTCGTAACTTCAATGGAGTCCTCTTTTACCCGGACAAATACCTTTGTGTACGGCTGGCCAGGCTGATGAAATTCATAATAATCATTTTTCAGTTGATACTTGCTTAGCCCAGCACACCCTGCAAGTGAAAGAAGTGCCAATAGGCCAAGAAGTTTGTTCATGTTTGTCATTCCATGCCAACCAGAAAAATTGTGTAGGCAATGTATCCGCTTAGCAAAAGGAACGCTTCCCATCGGTCGAGTTTCCGGGTGTTGAGCGTAAACATGAAAATCATTAGGATAATAGTGGAAGCTCCCAATACGTAAAGGTCAAAATCCATCGCGATGTCAAAGGGTAAGGGACGAATTAACCCGGTAATAGCCAGGATAAAGAAGATGTTAAAGATGTTGGACCCGATTACATTTCCAATAGCTATGTCAGTATTCTTCTTGTACGCAGCTACAGCAGATGTGGCCAACTCTGGCAATGAAGTGCCAGCTGCCAGTATGGTAAGCCCAATTAATTTATCACTCAATCCATAATGTTGAGCAATGGCAATAGCATTATCAACTACTAAGGTGCCACCACCCACCAGCAAACCTATCCCTAATACAATTAGGCCAGCAGAAACCGGGGTTGAGTAAATCTTAATCGAGTCTCCCTGATCAAGGTCTGTAGCGTTGGTCATGGTGCGATAAATGTATAGCATGAACACAATGAAAAAACCCAGTAAAATAAAACTGTCTAGCCTGCTCAACTCATTGGTTGCACTGCCCCAGATCACTACATCATTCACCAATATATACAGGACCACGGCCGCCAGCAATGAAAGGGGCACTTCATACTTTATAGTGTTTCGAAGAACGACCAAAGGATAAATAAGGCCTGCCACACCGAGTATAAAAAGTAGGTTAAAATTATTACTACCTATCACATTGCCAAATGCTGCAGAATTATAGCCTTTTAGGGACGATGTAACACTTACTAGCAACTCAGGCGTAGAAGTGCCAAAGGCTACTACAGTCAGGCCGATAGCGATATTCGAAATATTGAACTTTTTGGCTACTGATGAAGACCCGCTAACCAGAAAATCAGCCCCCTTTATAAGAATTGCGAAGCCTACGAGGAGTAAAGTAATGGCTAAAAGCATCAGGTTTGGGTTTAGGGTAGCCGAAAGATAAAATCTTTTTTCATTTTAGCCTGAAAAGGTACATGTAAAAATTAACCTGCTTAGAACGGGGTTTCTTCTTAAATTTGCGGTTTGCTCAACCAATGACCGTAGATATCCTAATTACAATCTCTCTTGTCCTGTTAAATGGCTTTTTTGTAGCAGCTGAGTTTGCGATTGTAAAAGTCCGCTCATCTCAAATTGCGCTCGAAAAGGGCACTTTATCCAAGGATGCGGCCAAGATCATTGTTAATAACCTGGACGGTTTTCTGGCGGCAACCCAATTAGGCATAACCCTCGCAAGCCTGGGGTTGGGTTGGGTAGGGGAAGACGTGGTTTCGCAGATTGTTCTTAACACCATGAATTCGATGGGATTGGAGATGAGCGAAGCAACTGCCCACAGTATTGCTTTACCGGTTGCTTTCATTGTTCTAACCATTATGCACATTGTATTCGGAGAATTGGCTCCAAAGTCAATAGCCATCCGGTATCCAGCCAGTGTCACTTTGAAGGTTTCTATTGCATTACGGGTATTTTATTTTGTGTTCCGACCTTTTATCTGGTTGTTGAATGGATTTGCTAACCTGATTCTTAAAATGTTTGGCATCAAGCCGATGAGTGAAATGGAAATTCACTCCGAAGAAGAACTAAAACTCATTATAGCAGAAAGTGAGGAGGGTGGTGCTATCGAATCCTCCGAGCGTGAATTGATTCAAAATGTTTTTGACTTTGACAATCGCGTAGCGCGCCAGGTAATGGTGCCCAGGGTTAAAATGAGCATGATTAAGGCCGACACCTCCATTGCCGAAGCCATGAATATCGTACTTAAGGAAGGCTATTCGCGGTATCCCATTTATGAGCAATCAAAAGATGAAATCATCGGGGTGGTACACTCTAAAGACATTGTTTCGGTTTATATCTTGAATAATAACAAAAGCCTGAAGGACATCATGCGGGCTGTACATTTTATACCTGAGACAAAACCTATTGACGTGTTGCTTCGCGATTTTCAGCGAACCAAAGCCCAGATGGCCTTTGTGGTTAGTGAGTTTGGAGGAATTATTGGGTTGGTAACCTTAGAGGATATTCTTGAAGAGCTGGTAGGAGAAATACAGGATGAGCACGATCACGAACAGCAGATTGTAGTACCTATTGATAAACAAACATTTCAAATTGCGGCACAATCATCGCTTCACGATATTAACAAATTGTTGGAGGTTCCCTTCCCGGAAGCAGAAGAATATGAGACATTGGCTGGTCTTCTCACCTATGAGCGGCCTATGTTGAAAGAAGGGGATGAATTTGAGTTATTCAACTACCGGATAAAAATTCAAAAAATAAACCAGACATTGCCTGAGACTGTGGAAGTGAAACTTATGACCGCAATTGCGGAAAATTAAAACCACTTTTTGTGCTTGAAGTAGATAATCATGAGAATGAAGATTGCTCCCATGAGGCCTAAAACACCGTAATAACCCCACGACCATCTAAGTTCCGGCATCACATCGAAATTCATCCCATAAATACCAGCGATGAAAGAGAGCGGGATGAAGATGGTTGTAATAATCGTAAGTAATTTCATGACCTCATTCATCTTATAATTGATGGTATTCATATATAAATCCATCAAGGTGGAAGTAAGATCTTTATAGGTATCCAGCGAATCAATCAGGTGAATAACATGATCATATACATCCGTAAAGTACTTTACGTTTCGGTCTTCTATGAATCCGTCTTCATTTTTCACAACTTTATTGAGAGCTTCCCGCAACGGATAAACT
>DAOOCD010000361.1:0-3129 GCA_035408225.1 Cyclobacteriaceae bacterium
TATTAGGTGTAATAACCTTATTCCTTTATGTAGGTGTTGAAGTATTGGCGGGCGATACCATTATCAGCTATGGAAAATCGTTAGGCATCGAACTCTCTACTGCGCGTTATTTTACACAAGCTACCCTTGCGTGTATGTTGATTGGTTACATAGTGGGCATTATTGCTATTCCTAAATACATGTCCCAGCAAACAGCTTTGAAAATCTGTGCCTGGCTCGGTGTGATTTTTACAATCGGAGCGGTAAGCACCAGTGGATTTACTTCAGTGGCTTTCATTGCCCTGTTGGGCTTAGCTAACTCGTTGATGTGGCCTGCTATTTTTCCATTAGCAATCGATGGATTAGGCAAGTTTACAAAAATTGGCTCTGCCTTGTTGATTATGGCTATTGCGGGTGGAGCGATTCTTCCTCTTGTGTATGGTAGGCTTTCAGAAGTTTGGAATAGTCAGCAGGCATACTGGATTATGGCGCCTTGTTATTTGTTCATCATGTACTTTGCCATGAAAGGTCACCGGGCTGGAAGAACAGCCTGAACGGTCTATGAAGAAGCTATCCTCGCTGCTGTTTCTTGCTATTCTAAGCACCACATTTGGATGCCTGAAAAAGGAACCTAAAAATGAAAAACAAATCCGGGTAATTTTTGATACCGATACCAACAACGAACTCGATGATCAGCACGCTTTAGCGTATCTGGTGTTCAATCAAGGTAAATTTAAAATTGAGGGCATTACCATCAATGCGACTTCCAGTGGCGGCAACATTGATAAACAGTATGAGGAAGCAAAACGGGTTCTGCAATTATGTGCAGCCGATACATTACCGGTATTAAAAGGTGCCGATCTTTCTTTTCGTGATATTTCCCCGAATATAGATTCAGCATCCTACGATGGAAAAGCAGCCGTTGACCTGATGATTGAACAGGCACACAAACCAGCAGAAGATAAATTAGTCATAGTAGCTGTTGGAAAACTTTCTACGGTAGCGCTCGCGGTGGCCAAAGATCCTTCCATTGCTAAACTGATTCAATTGGTATGGTTAGGATCGAACTATCCTGAGCCCGGAGAACACAACCAGAACAATGACACCCTTGCAATGAACTATCTGCTTAACAGTGACATCGACTTTGAAATGGTTACCGTACGGTACGGAAAACCTAGCGGAACGGCTGCTGTTGTAATAACCCAACAGGATGTAAATAAATTAATGCCCGGCCTGGGGCCTCATATTTCTACACCAGTTACCGGAAGACATGGAGGAGAATTTTATTGCTTTGGTGATTACTCTATAAATCTCTTCGAGCATATCAACTATGATGGAGACCCGCCAGCACGGGCGCTCTTTGATATGGCTGCAGTGGCTATCGTAAAGAATCCTGCCTGGGCAAAGCACCGCTCGATTCCGGCTCCGATCTTCATAAACAATCAATGGGTTGAGCGACCAAAAAATTTACGCACCATTACGATTTGGGAAAATTTTAATCGCGAGGCAATTATTGCGGACTTCTTTAGCTCTTTTCCTCCACACTAAATTAATCCTTGACTATCTTATTCACTTCGGATTTTAAAAAACGTTCCCTCTCTTTATAATCACCTTTCACAAGCAGGTACGAGATTTTTCTGATTTCCAATTCTTGTTTGAATATCTCAAACATAACTTGACGACTATCCCCTAAATCCCGCATCCCATCTCCCACCCAGGGCACGTCAATATCAAACAAGAAGTATTGGTCGTAGGTAATTTTCTTTTCCAATTCATACAAAACATCAGGCACTTCACCCAGGTAATGTCGGCAATAAATTTGCGTGGTGATCAAATCTGTATCACAAAATAAAATCTTATTGGCTGTCTTTGCCTTATCAATTATTCGCTCAGTTTGGGCGTAGCCTATCTTAATGATCTCGTTAATGGTAAACTCGTTTGAACTTACAATCTCACGGGCTACCTCAGGAACAAATTCAGTCTGGTAATACGCTGCCAGTTGTTTTGCCATCACCGATTTACCCGTACTCTCAGGCCCATAGAAACAAATCTTCTTTACAAAGTAAGGTCGTACGACAGCCGGAATATATTCCCAATAGGTGAAGGGCTTCTCGCGAATAAGGGTTGCTGATACTGGTATTTGTTTTCTTGCCGGATCAAATGGAATATGGACAGCCCCAAGGTGTTCATCTAAAAATGTTCCATACTCTTCCGAACTTACCATCACATCAATTTTTCCGTATCGCTTTTTCAAAAATTCAGCCCACACTCTCGTGCGATCTGGCCATGCCAGAGACTCATCGTCAAAATCATCTTTTACGAGGGCTGGTTTAACTTTTGGGTTATCCTTGAAAATCTCCTGAAGCCATGAAAATCTGAGTTGGCCGGGGATTACATCATCTTCCTGATAACTCATAGAAATAATAAGTTCGTCACACAGTGAAGAAGCAAATTGAATGAGTGCAATATGCCCTGCATGTACGGGCATGAATTTGCCGATCACCAGGCCCCGCTTCATGCACTTACTTTTGAGTATGACCTGTATTCGCGCAGCCAGTTCCAGAAACCAAATGAAGCGATAACGCAAAAAGCGAAATACATAAGGCTGTAAAATTTAATATCGCGAACAAAGTATAGATACGTAGCCACTACATCCACCAGCACCCAGATAACCCAGCATTCCACCCGCTTTTGAATCATCAAAAACGTGGCCATCACACTCATCACGGTAATAAAGGAATCCAGATAAGGAGAAGCACTGGGCTTGGTAAAAATCAGAGGCAGCCACTCGTGCAGATTTCTGGCAAACAGCGCCATCACCAATGTACCGGCAACACTTAGTAATGCATAGGTCATCAAGGTTGGAAGTGGTAAAAAACTAACTTTCAAATATTGATTCCTATCTTCTTCACCTACCCCGGGGTGAGTCCACCGCCACCAACCCATCACGTTGGTGATAAAGAAGAACACCTGAAGAAACATATCCGGATACAGCTGAACCTGAAAGAAAAGAAAAAAAGAAAGTGTTACATTAATTAATCCCAGGGGCCAGCTCCAGATGTTGGCTAATGACGAAAGCACTACTGCAATAACTCCACTCACCAATCCAAAAAACTCGAGATAACTCATGGGATATCCGAGTATGGTAAA
>DAOOCD010000362.1:0-3128 GCA_035408225.1 Cyclobacteriaceae bacterium
AGAGCAGTAGGGTTGAGATGGTCGAGGATGGACTTGTCTTTTACGTTTTCCTTCCAAAACAATCCGGTGATCTTGATTCGTTGATCTTTAAAGGTCTTGGAAATAACGGAGAGTGCAGCTTCACGTTCCGGACGCCAGTGCCCGATAAATGATATATCATACGCAAATTCATTAGGTGGTGTTTCCATACCATGCAGATGAGGATCCGCTGCCAATGGCAACCAAATGACATTTCGAAAGCCCATCGTTTCAAAAACCGGTATGGCTGCACTACTGTATGAACAAACTAAATCATACAATGGAGCCGCAAGCCGGACTTCAGGAGAAATATTAAATGGTGTATCAGGCCAGATTAGTACAATCTGTGTATCAGCTGCTACTTTCAACAAAGCAAGTGTATTAAATAGAATTTCGGCGTTACAGAATACAATTACAACTTTAGGCTTTAACTCCAGGATATCAATTGCTATTTGTCTGTTTGCTTCCTTTAACCATTTTCTATCGTTAAGCACATTCCTTAGACGAGACATAATCCTAGAGAAGGGGAGTTTCGCCTTTATTCTTTGGGGTACATCTATAATGGTAACAGTATATCCAAGACTCGTAAACGCTCGTTGGTAGGATGCTTCTAGTGACCAACTCATACTGTTTCCTAATATCGCGATTCGATTATTTATGCTCATATTAACATTATTTCATACTATCTTCTGAATCATTTGGTGATGGAGAAAAGACGCGACTTATCGCTTTTCTCCGAAACCCATTTACTTCCAGATACTTGAAAAATATTTTGATTTTATAAAAAGGACATTTCGCTCGTATGCAATAGGGCCACGGGTACGGTCCCAAACCCCATAACAAACAGGGTGTAGATCTAATTCCCGCAGTATAGACACAAGCTCACCAAACGTGGGTAATTGATTCTTATATTCATTGATAAATGAACATTCAATTATAGCAACATCTGCTTTATCCATAACTTTTAAACCACCCTTTATCACATAAGTCTCATATCCCTGTACATCAATTTTAACAATTGTTTTCCTTGCATCACTGAATTCAAATTCAGAAAAATAAGAATCCAACTTATCAATTGAAACACTAATTTGTCTCGTAAAATTTTCATTTTTCTCTTCCAAATCATTGCTGTATGTTTTAAAAGAGGTTAAATGATAGGTCCTAGCCACATTAATCAATTTTTCTTCAACAGTATCTCCCAGTGCTGAATTATAAATATTGACGTTATTTCGAAATTGAAACCTTGCTTTGTACTGATCGTACATTTCTTGAACCGGTTCAAATCCATATACTTTTGAACTCACATAATAACTCATGATCTCTTCAGCCCAATATCCGGAATTGCCCCCAATATCGATTATATTAACGTCAGCATTTGTGGGAATAAATCTCAGTAACCATATAAACTCTTCGTGAGTTTGAGGTTCTTTCATGATTTTTCTATTTATCCCGACAGGGAGCTTATTTCCAAATCTCTTTGCGCGCAGCACTTCCATGTACAAAGAGGTTCTCAGCTGTATCGCGGAGGCATAATGATGAATAAAGGATGAAATCATGCTAATTGCCTTTGAAAAATTATAATCTAAAGTATGTTGGCAAATCCAATTTTTGAATTGACGCCTTTAAATCAAAAAACAACCCTGGCGTAGTGGTTAGCTTGAAAAGTGATTCATGTGGTAAATTTCTATACTCCTTATGCCCCACTGCCACAATAATCGCATCATACTTCCCTTCCGGCTCCCGCTTGAGCTCGATGTCATATTCATGTTTGACATCCGTAGCCGAAGCATGTGGATCAATGACATCAATGTTGATTGAATAATCCTCCAGTTCCCGGATCAAATCAACCACCTTGCTGTTGCGGATATCCGCTACATCCTCTTTAAAGGTGATGCCCATCACCAGTACCCGACACTCACCTGGGTTGCGGCCATTTTCGATCAGGGCCTGCACCACTTTCTTGGTGATGAAGTGCGGCATGTAGTCATTAATGCGCCGACCCGCCGCAATCACCTGGGGTTCATACCCGAGTGAACGTGCCTTGTGCATGAGGTAAAACGGATCAACACTGATACAATGTCCCCCGACTAAGCCGGGATAATATTTGTGGAAGTTCCATTTGGTGCCTGCAGCCTCAATCACCTCCCGCGTATCAATGCCCATGCGGTCAAAGATGATCGCGAGCTCATTCATCAGCGAGATGTTGATGTCCCGCTGTGTGTTTTCAATCACTTTAGCGGCTTCGGCTACTTTGACGGATGATGCCCTGTGCAGACCTGCTGTAATGATCTCCCCATACACCTTTGATATTTCATCCAGGGCTTCCGCATCATTACCACTCACGATCTTGAGGATACCCGTCAATGTTCTGACTTTATCACCCGGCACAATACGCTCCGGGCTATATCCATATTTGAAATCAATTCCTCCCTTGAGCCCCGATGCTTTCTCCAGTTCCGGCAGGCAATCTTCTTCTGTACATCCTGGATACACGGTACTCTCATAGACCACATAATCTCCAGGCTTCAATGCCCTGCCCACACTCTGGCTTGCCTTGATCAGCGGGTTGAGGTCCGGCACTTTGTGGTCATCAATATCCGTCGGCACGCCAATGATATGGAAGTGTGCCTGGTGCAGATCGGTAGGGTCAGTCGTAAATGTGATGTCACAACCTTCAAAAGCCGATGCATCCAACTCTTTCGACGGATCGATTCCCTGGCGCATGAGGGCCACACGTTCTTCATTGATATCAAATCCGATCACGCGAAAGTGCCTCGCAAATTCCAGCGCCAGCGGCAACCCGACGTAACCGAGGCCGGTGACGCTTAATGCGGATTGTTTGGTTTTCAGTTTTTCGTAAATGCTCAATTTATTGTGATTTACATTGTAAAAGCTAATACAATATTAGTTGATGAGTTGATGGGTTGATCAGTTGATACATTAATTGTTGATGGGTTGATAAGTTTATAAGTTGAGGCTATGGTCGTCAGATTTGTTTAGTGGGCACAGATTTTGTATGCGTAATATGTTAAATAAATCTATAAACTCATCAACATATCAAAATATCAATACATAAACACATAAACACATAAACCTATCAACTTATCAAC
>DAOOCD010000363.1:0-3124 GCA_035408225.1 Cyclobacteriaceae bacterium
TCTTATAAAAAAAGACCCTCTTCAAGAGGGTCTTTTTATTTCAGGCCGCTTTGGAAATCTGCTTAACCAGAAGTCGTTTGGCAACCGGCATCAGGGTCTGATCAAACGGAAACCGAAGTTTTGATAACACCAGGTAAACGGATGGATTTGGAAGTTCGGAGTATTGACGGATCAGGCTCAACTTAAGATTTTCATAGGTGCTGCTCAGGCTTCGCTCGGCAGTTAACATAAACCGGGTATGAATGCCACGCATCATCTCCGTGCTTTGCTCAAAAATGGTTGCCTGATACCTGTATACATGTGTTTCCTTTTCCGGGGGCTGGGTTACGAAAAGATACCCCTCATTCGCATAAAGAGAAGTGAGCCCAACCGGGGAGATTTCGCACTTCGATTCTACATACTCATAGATATAGGAGCCTTCATCGAGCGATGCTTTAAACTGTGGCAAGGCATATTCCATAATTGACTCAATCTCCTGCATGATCAGGTCATCTTCAATCATGCGTTTATAATTTACTTCCAGATTTTTAAGACCCTCAGGAGATAGTTCTTTAGGAAATGAATCTCGGATAAGCGAATGATTTTCCTTTAAGGAAATCAGATTTCGGTAATGAAATACGAGGTCTGATAAAAACGGATAAAGCTCCACCCTGCTAAACGAGTTCTTTACCTCTTTAAAATAAGCCAGTAACTGATATTTCTTGTATTCAAAATCAATCAGTCCATCCGTCAGCCAGTTATCTTTTAATTTATCCATGACAACAATGATTTTGATCTAATTATACGAAAAAAACCAGTTTCCTGACAAACTGCCACTTTGTTTCTGGTGCTTCATGACATGTCTGACAAAAATCTTCATCTTTGCGGCCCAATAGCGGAAGAAGTGTCAAAATAGCCTAAAATCATTGAAATGGCACGAAATTCGAGTATTGGGCAGCAGACAGTTTTAAACTTGTTCAACTAAAATTTATTAATTCCATATGGCAAAAATCAATTTCAAACCAAACGAAGACCGGGTGCTTGTAGAAGCTGCGCCCGCTGAGCAAAAAACTGCTTCCGGACTAATCATCCCGGATACAGCAAAAGAAAAACCACAAAAAGGTAAAGTCATCGCAGTAGGTGACGGATTGAAAGACAAGCCTGTAACTGTAAAGGTTGGCGATCAGGTGCTTTATGGCAAATACTCAGGCACCGAAATTACAATTGATGGGAAAGAGTATCTCATCATGCGCAACTCCGATATCTTCGGTACAGTATAAATTTTAATTAACAATCACTTATAAAATAAAATAACTATGGCTAAGGAAATTACATTCGATACCCATGCCCGGGATAGAATAAAAAAGGGCGTTGACAAATTAGCAGATGCAGTTAAGGTTACTCTTGGTCCTAAAGGCCGCAATGTAATCCTTGATAAAAAATTCGGTGCTCCTACTGTAACTAAAGACGGAGTATCGGTAGCTAAAGAAATCGATTTGAAAGATCCTATCGAAAACATGGGCGCTCAGTTAGTGAAAGAAGTTGCTTCTAAAACAGCAGATGCTGCTGGTGATGGAACAACTACTGCCACTGTATTGGCTCAGTCTATCTACGGCCACGGCATTAAGAACGTTGCCGCTGGTGCTAATCCAATGGACCTTAAGCGTGGTATCGATAAAGCTGTTGAAGCCGTTGTTGAACACCTGCACAAGCAATCTAAAAATATCAAAGGCTCACAGGAAATCACTCAGGTGGCCACCATCTCATCGAACAACGATATCGAGATTGGAAAAATGATTGCCACTGCGATGGACAAAGTTGGCAAGGATGGTGTAATCACCGTTGAAGAAGCCAAGGGAACTGAGACCGAAGTGAAGACCGTAGAAGGTATGCAGTTCGATCGTGGTTACCTCTCCCCTTACTTTGTGACCAACACAGAGAAAATGGAAGCTGAGTTAGATAGCCCCTATGTATTGATCTATGACAAGAAGATTTCTTCGATGAAGGAATTACTTCCTGTATTGGAAGCAACCGCACAAACCGGCAAGCCATTATTGATCATCGCTGAAGAAGTTGAAGGCGAAGCCCTGGCTACCTTAGTGGTGAACAAGATTCGTGGTGCCCTGCGTGTAGCAGCTGTTAAAGCTCCTGGTTTTGGCGATCGCAGAAAGGCTATGTTGGAAGACATCGCAATTCTGACAGGTGGTAAAGTGATCTCTGAAGAAACCGGCATGAAGCTGGAAGACGCTAAGCTTGAATACCTGGGTCGTGCTGAAAAAATCAATATCGATAAAGACAATACCATTATCGTAAATGGTGCTGGTAAGAAAAACGATATCACTGCCCGCGTGAGTCAAATCAAAGCACAGATTGATGTTACTACTTCTGATTATGACAAGGAGAAGTTGCAAGAGCGTCTGGCTAAACTTTCTGGTGGTGTGGCAATCCTTTACATCGGTGCCGCTACTGAAGTTGAAATGAAAGAAAAGAAAGACCGTGTTGATGATGCTTTGCATGCAACCCGCGCAGCAGTTCAGGAAGGTATTATTCCTGGTGGTGGTGTAGCGTATATCCGCGCTATCGAAGCTTTGAAAAATCTTGCCGTAGATAATGACGATCAGGCTACCGGTGTAAATATCATTCGCCTGGCGCTTGAGTCTCCGTTAAGAACGATTGTTGAAAATGCCGGACAGGAAGGTTCAGTAATTTTGAACAAAGTTCGCGATGGCAAGAAGGATTTCGGATACAATGCTGCCACCAATAAGTTCGAAGATTTCTTCGCTGCTGGTATCATCGATCCTACGAAAGTAGCTCGCTTAGCACTTGAAAACGCTGCTTCTATTGCTGGCTTATTGCTGACAACCGAAGCTGTTGTTTCTGAAATACCAGAAGAAAAAGAAGCTCCAGCCATGCCACACGGTGGTGGAATGGGCGGAATGATGTAATCTTCTGTATTCTAATAAAAAAAGGCTTTGCATCCCGTGCAAAGCCTTTTTTATTTATCTTTAAGTCTGTTAGAAACCGGTTACCATGGTAATACATAAAACTTTCAGCGACTTCGTTCTTTATCTGTATGTTCACATGGCCTTTGCGGACGGTGCCCTGCATCCTGATGAAGAGCGTGTGATCCTTGAGAAAATGAACA
>DAOOCD010000364.1:0-3117 GCA_035408225.1 Cyclobacteriaceae bacterium
ATGCCCGCTTTACGGTAGTACCCGCCAGAAACACAGGTTCTAATTCGGCAACCGGAGTAACGGCTCCCGTTCTGCCCACCTGGTAGGTAATGCCATTTAGCTTGGTACTGATGCTTTCAGCTTTGTATTTGTAAGCAATTGCCCACCGCGGACTCTTGGCAGTAAAGCCTAATCGTTCCTGCTGTTCTAAAC
Source organism: Cyclobacteriaceae bacterium (assembly GCA_035408225.1). Taxonomy (GTDB): domain Bacteria; phylum Bacteroidota; class Bacteroidia; order Cytophagales; family Cyclobacteriaceae; genus ELB16-189. Next base: position 193 of record DAOOCD010000364.1, read on the forward strand.
TATTCACCTTAATCACTACCCCATCAGTATCGAGCGGAAGATCTAAGCGTTTCTTTTCCCATTCAGAGATGTAATCAAGTACATCTTGGATATTTTTACACTTTCTGTAGGTAGGAGAAACTTTAAATCCCCAGGTTTCCATTTTGTGTATAGCTTCAGAATGTGTCTCTACATCATTGTCTTTCCCCAAGAGGTAGTATAGGTAGCAATCTAACTTTCGTCTGGCCACCTCAGCAGAGTCTTGCATTTTTACTGTGCCCGAAGCGGTGTTACGGGCATTCGCATAAGTCTCCTCACCAATGTCTTCCCGTTCTTTGTTCAGTTGCTTGAATACTTCTTTCGGTAAGTACACTTCTCCGCGCACTTCAAAGTGAGCAGGTACTTTTTTTGATTTAATTCGCAAGGGTAAACTTCTAATCGTTTTGATGTTGGTTGTAACATCATCGCCCCGTACACCATCGCCTCTGGTAACTGCACGCGCAAGCAATCCATCTTCATAGGTTATGCTTATTGAAACCCCATCGAATTTCAATTCACAAAAATATTCATAGGCATCGCCATCTAATCCTTTAGCTACCCGGGCATCAAATTCTATAAGTTCTTCGGCCGAATAAGTGTTCCCCAGAGAGAGCATGGGGTATTGATGGGTAACACTGGCAAATTCTTTTGTGATCGTTCCTCCAACGCGTTGAGTCGGGGAGTCAGGGAGTCTCAATTCAGGAAATTCATTTTCCAGTGCAATTAGTTTTTCCAGCAACTGATCAAACTCAAAATCAGAAATTTCGGGTTTGTTTTTCTGATAATAGAGATCGTTGTGGCGAATGATCTGGTCGGAGAGTTCCTGAATTTTATTTTTTGCTTCCGCAGAGGTCATGATGAATGAAAATTCGACTTACAAATTAATCAAATTGAGAGTGTGACAAGCAGCCAATGCTGCAGTTTCTGTGCGGAGCCGGTTGTGGCCCAGGCTTACTTTTCTAAAACCATGATCCATGGCTTGCTTAAGCTCCTCCTCACGAAAGTCTCCTTCGGGCCCGATAAGCACCAGATACTCTTTTCCTACGGTTGCCAATGATTTTAATAGATCAGGATTTGATTGATCCACAAAACAAATAAATTTTTGATCCGCTGAGATGGTCAGTATTTGCTGAAACGGTTTTATACCTGTGCATGCTGGTAGCCAGGCCTGACCAGATTGCTTCATAGCGCTAATCGCAATTTTTTCAATACGCTCCATATTCACCGTTTTACGTTCTGAATTTTGGCAAAGCATAAAATGAATTTGATCAATACCAAGTTCAACCGCTTTTTCAACAAACCATTCTGTTCGATCTATATTTTTGGTAGGAGCGAGTGCAATTACAATTGAGGATTTCCTTGCTGGTACAGATTTCTTTTCAAGTATGAAGAACGTGCATTTTCGCGAATCTGCTTCGCTAATGGTGGCTTGATAGAACGAACCCTGGCCATCGGTAATATGCAATTGATCTCCGGCTTTCATTCGCAGTACTTTTACCGCATGCCGCGATTCATCATCATTCAAATGATGAATTCCTTTTGCAATAGCAGGTTGATAAAACAAATTCAAACGATCAGGCGTAGGTTTGATGTAGCTTTGTTACTAAGGCGATATAATCCTGCATTGCTTGCTCTTTCGAAATTCCTTTGCGGGTAGCCCAGGCATCATATTTGACAATTGCTTTAAAATCAAAACCTCCCGGCCGCTCTCCGTTTACATCACCATCGGTAGCTTGCTTAAAGAGTGCATAGAGATCGAGTAATTCTTCATTGGAGGGTCGTTTGGTAAGTTCTTTTGAACGTGTGACCGCTGAATTGAAATCGTCTTGAAGTGCCATGGTTTTTTAAAGGTAATGTGAATAAAAAAGGCTGGAATTAATCCAGCCTTAAAGTTAAACTTTGTAATCTTAATTTATCGCTTATTCAAGGGAACATAAGGCCTGAAGTTCTGGCCTGTATAAATCTGGCGAGGACGCCCGATGGGCTCTTTATTCTCACGTAATTCCTTCCATTGAGCAATCCATCCCGGCAAACGGCCGATGGCAAACATTACCGTAAACATATCTACGGGTATGCCCAGGGCCTTGTAGATAATACCAGAATAGAAATCAACATTGGGATACAATTTTCTCTCAATGAAGTATGGGTCGCGTAACGCTACTTCTTCCAACTTCATAGCAATTTCCAGGGTAGGATCGTTCACCCCTAATTTTTCAAGCACATCATCTGCTGCTTTCTTTATGATTTTTGCGCGAGGGTCAAAGTTCTTATACACACGGTGTCCAAAGCCCATAAGGCGGAAAGGATCGTTTTTGTCTTTAGCTTTCGCAATCCATTTATCGGTATCACCACCATCCTTCATGATTTGATCCAGCATGAGTATTACCTCCTGGTTAGCTCCTCCATGGAGCGGTCCCCACAAGGCATTAATTCCTGCCGAGATTGAGGAGTAGATGCTTGCTTTAGAAGAACCTACTATACGCACCGTTGAGGTAGAGCAATTTTGTTCATGATCAGCATGGAGTATCAGGAGCTTATCCAGCGCAGCAGCGACCACAGGATCAACCTCATAGTTTTCTGCTGGCAGTGCAAACATCATTTTCAAAAAACGCGAACAATAATCCAGCGAGTTATCCGGATAATTTACAGGATGACCCACCTCATTTTTATAAGCCCACGAAGCAAAGGTTGGCATCTTTGCCAAGGAACGTACAATGCTTAGGTAAACACCTTCAGCCGAACGATTAGGATCAAGTGCCTCAGGATAAAAAGCGGTTTGAGCACAAAAGAGAGAAGCCAAAACTCCCATGGGATGCGAGGACGAAGGGAAGCCATCCAGAATCTTCTTGATATCCTCATGTACCATGGTGTGATTCTTGATATCCTCTGAAAACTTATTCAGTTGCT
>DAOOCD010000365.1:0-3094 GCA_035408225.1 Cyclobacteriaceae bacterium
AGTTTTCCGTAATCGGATTGAAAAGTAGTTTTCATGGCAATGAGTTTCTTTTGACTTGAATATAGGCATAGAAGGGTAAACCGGCCATCAGCAAAACAAAACCCCAATACACTGTTTCTTCTCCCGCACCAATGATCGCCCACATGGAATATAGAAACGCCAATACAGCAATGAATAGTTTGAACCCAGTTAGGTTGTTATGTCTGTTCGCCATCATCACAAAAGAAATGATTGAAAATAAATACGGCACCAATACAGTAAGGGTGGTTAACAACACCATAAACGTATAGGTATCTGCCAGGGTCCTGGTAAAGTTCAAACTCATCAACACCGATATCAGCACACTGGAAATTATGATAGCGAAAGCCGGAGTTCCATTTTTATTTTCTTTCGCGAATATGCGTGGGAACAAATGATCACGTGCCGCTGCCATGGGCATTTGTCCCTGGATCAAGATATACCCATTAAGCGCACCAAATGTAGAAATTACAGCACCTCCGGCAACAAGATAACGAGCTTCCTCGCCCCAGATCGAAGCGGCAGCATCCGCAAAAGGTGCCTGCGAATCATGAAGAACCGAAGGCGGTATGAGGCCCATCACCGCTACGGTGCCTGCCAAATAAATAAAAGTAGTTAGCAAGGTGCCAATAATGGTGGCTCTTGAAACCGTCTTCTCAGCATTCTTCACATTGCCTGATGGAATAGTAGCGCACTCCAAACCAAGAAAAGCAAATAAGGTAAGTGTGGTGGTACTTGTGATCGCAGACAGATTAGATTGTGAACTTACGTTGAATGGAACGAAGTGGTCCAGGTTCAAATAGAAAAGTCCACCAATTGTAATCACTAGCAAAGGTACAAGTTTCAATACCGTGGTAATCACTTGAACAACGCCCGCTTCTCTGATTCCTTTTGTATTGATCCATGTTAAAAACCAAATAGCGGATAATCCTGTGCCTACCGCAAGTACAGGACTGTTTCCTAATTCCGGAATGAATGCAGTAAGGTAACTAACGAAAGCTACCGCAATGGCTGCATTGGTACACCATACCGAAATCCAATAACCCCATACTACCAGAAATGCTGCAAAGTTACCCATGCCTTCGCGCGTGTAAGCATACGGGCCTCCCGTGGCGGAGGGTTGCAGCCTACTCAACCAACTATATACTAATGCTAAGCACAAGGCTCCGGCTCCTGATATAAGCCATCCAATTAAACTGATACCTCCGTAAATAGCCAGCGTTGCCGGCAACATGAATAAACCTGAGGCAATCATATTACCAATCACCAGTGAAGTGGTTGTCCACAGGCCAATCTCTTTCGATTTTTCGCTCATCCGGCTTGTTAATTACGAAGAATACAGGATTGGAACAATTATCTAATCAATATTTGGATTGTGAATGATCATTACTCTCCTGTTCGACCCCTATGGGGTCGCATATGTATAGCTAAATCTTCTTACTATAAACATACGACCCCATCGGGGTCGAACCAGTCGCTTCAACATTACAATATGAATACCAACGACAAACTAACTACAATGAAACACTCGCTGTCTTAATGATTTTCTCTTTATCATCCGTCCAGGCAAAAATCAATTTATTACCAGACTTTGTCATTTGAGGGAATCCACTAGACCGTGCATCCGAAGTAGAAGCAATGTTTATGGAAGTTCCTTTCATTCCATCGCGATTCACTTTCACGGCTTTGATCTCCGCTCCTTCCATCCAACTCACCATGGCGTTATCATTATCCAGCATCACCAAGTCTACTCTGCCAATCGCTTTCCCTTCATCTAGTTTTACTGGCTCACCAAATGTTGCACCACCATCCGAAGAAAAAATAACACGCACGCTTGCATTTCCTTCCGGGGATGAGAACCAGGCTATCGCTAAATTATTTCCTATAGCATCAACTCTGGGCCCATTCACCGGGCAACCGGCAATCTTCCAATTGTCAGTATAAATAGTTTTAGGCTCCGTCCATTGTCCATTAAGAAAGCGTACAATCGATATGTCGCGGATTTCTTCATCTGAACGATCGCGATAAATTACAACCGGTCCGTTGTCGGTAAGTGCTGTGCCTGTCTGGCAACAATCACAGGTACGGTTATCCAGCTCCCACTCATTGCTTTTCACTCCACTTATATTCACTACAGCAGCGCGAATAGACATCTGGCCATGATGACCTTCATGATTTTCCATCCCTTCCATCACGGTATTGCGACCATCGAGCCACGCTACGAGAAAATTTTCGCCATAAGGTAATATTGAAACAAAACCATGCTCGGCTTGCTTTGCATCATCATGAACAGGTTTAGGTTCGCTCCAGGTATTGCCCTCATCCTGCGAAGTAGTTAACATCACATCATAGGCAAATGTGCCTTCACCACTCTTGCCGAGGAAGTGAGCCATAAGTTGTTTTCCATTCACTGCGATCAGCGGGTAGTCGGCCCAGTTGACAAACCAGTTTTCGCCAGAACTGATTACGTGTGGCTCTGACCATTTTTCATTTTCCAGTTTGGAGAATTTCAAATAGTTCTTGCCTTCAGATACCTCAATCCAGGATAAAAAAGTATTTCCGTTGGTATCGGTAAATAAATAGGGCTCGCCACTGGAAGTTTTAGCGGGGGAATCCATGAGGTTAATAGCCACACCGGCTTCCTTTTTCTCGTTGATTTTGCAGGCTGATAGCACTGCTATCAGTAATAGAATATATTTATTCATCTTTTTTGAATTATGAAAATCAGGCGTCTGACCGCCTGCCTTTGCCGAATCCGCCAGTTGGCGGAGCAGGCAGGCTTAGAGCGGTCTGACGCCTTTATTATTCGTTGATTAATTTTGTTACCATTTCAACTGTTGCGGGTTCATCCCACTTTCTGAAACCTACTTCAGAAAATATCATATTGCCGTTACCATCAAAAATGAAGGTAGTGGGCAACGCCTGTATTCCCAGCGGCTCAGGATTTTCTACGCGAACAAAATTTAACGCCATCTTACGGCTCTCCATGAATTTTTGAATCTTATCCACTTCCTCATCAGAGGCAAAAAAGAATTCAATGTTCTTGCCTGCCAATTGTGTTTGCAAGGCGGCTATG
>DAOOCD010000366.1:0-3070 GCA_035408225.1 Cyclobacteriaceae bacterium
CCTTCATCGGCCGACAAAACAGGAACCCCGATACCGGGTGTATCGATATCAAGCCCGGCATGAAAATGCGTGTTGCGCAATTCCCCCATGGTGCCCGTTAGTATAGCGGTGTTTCCGGGTTTTATCGGGAACAGGTAATTACTCCTCTCTGCCTTGCGGGATAAAATGGCTTTGTCGGGACTGAACTGTGCTAACGCACTGCCGCAAAAAAGAAAAAGACTAAAAAATACTAACTCACTTAACTTCAAATTCCAACAGCTTCTCATCTTCAATATAGGCGGATAGTTTATTTCCAATCGCCACAGGTCCTACTCCCTTCGGAGTTCCGGTAAAAATTAAATCCCCTGTGCGTAACGTAAAAAATTTTGACAAGTAAGAGATTATATACTCAAACGGAAAAAGTAACAGGCTTGTATTTCCTTGTTGCTTCAATTGTCCGTCAACGTCCAATTTAAAATTGATATTCTTTAGATCGTTGAATTCACCCACGGGAATAAATTTATCCGAGATTGGAGCGGAGCCATTAAATCCTTTAGCGATATCCCAGGGTAAGCCTTTCTCTTTTAATTTTTGCTGAATATCCCGTGCCGTGAAATCAATACCAACACCAATAGCATCGTAATACTTGCTGGCAAACTTCTCCTCAATGTTTTTGCCCTCTTTACTGATTCTTAAAACTAATTCCACTTCATGATGTATATCTTTCGAGAAGTCTGGATAATAGAAAGGTCCGTTATTGCGAATGATAGCCGTGTCAGGTTTTGTAAAGATTACGGGTTCATCCGGGCGCTCGTTATTAAGTTCCTTGATGTGTTCGGCATAGTTTCTACCAATGGCAAAAATTCGCATGGGGTTATTTTTTCTTTGATTGTGCAAATTTAGTAACAATCTGAGCCAATCAGGCAAATTCATCGCCAATTTTGATCCCATATCGATAATGGCTTTATCTTTGCGCATCAAAAGGAAAACATATGTTTTATAGAATCATAGCTTCGACCCTTATAGTTACCCTGCTCTATGCCTGTGCTACTGTTGCAGTGACAGGACGTAAGCAGTTAAGCCTGGTCTCTGCCCCGGAGATCAACCAGATGGCGGCCCAGCAGTATCAGGAAGTAATTGCCAAGGGACCACTTTCAACTAATCAGGAGCAAACACAGTTGGTTAGAAAGGTTGGAGTTCGCATCCAAAAGGCTGTCGAACAATATATGCAACAGAAGGGAATCAGCAGTCAGCTACAGGGCTTTGCATGGGAATTCAATCTTATTCAGGATGATAAAACTGTAAACGCCTGGTGTATGCCCGGTGGCAAGGTGGCATTTTATACTGCCATATTACCAATCTGTAAAGATGAAGCTGGCATTGCTGTAGTAATGGGGCATGAGGTGGCACACGCAATCGCTAATCATGGTGCCGAACGAATGAGCCAGGGAATGCTGGCCGAGTTTGGAATGAGTACGCTGGGTGCTGCCATGGGGCAAAACCCAACGGCAACTCAACAAATATTCATGCAGTCAGTAGGGGTTGGTACCAACGTGGGAATGCTTAAGTTTTCCAGAAGCCATGAATCGGAAGCTGACCATATGGGCCTCATTTTTATGGCTATGGCTGGCTACGATCCTAACACTGCGCCTAAATTCTGGGAGCGAATGTCAGCCCTGAGCGGTGGTCAGGAGCCCCCCGAGTTTATCTCGACACACCCTTCACACTCAACCCGGATTAAAGACCTGGAGGGTTGGATTCCCGAGGCCATGACGTATTACAAAAAGTAGGGTATTAATCCTGGCATAACCATTCCTGGTTATATACGTTATTGAGGTTTGTTTCTTCTATGGTAGACGCATATAACTTTCTTGCTTCGTGGCAATTATTTCCTGAAAAGGGCACCTATGAATTCGGCAATCGCCCCAAGTCAGGTATTTTCAGAATTGAATTGGCAGGCACGGGTAAGCAATTGTCTATCAGCATGAATTGGGTCTCGCTGGAAGATCAGGCATTTTCTTCTCAGTACTCGATAACTCCGGATGGATTGGATTATGATTTCGATAATCTTGAAATAGGAGATACCGTAAAGAGTGAGTTTATCAATTCACTTTTATTCCAGACTACGTTTACTAAAAACAAGAAGCCATCGCTGGAGGTATCGCACGAGATTACTCCTAAAGGATACCTGAAAGTTACTCATCATCATTACAATGAGGCGGGAGAGAAATTCACCAATGAAGAAATTTATCACAAGCAATTAAGTGTACTTCCCTATTCAGCCTCGGTTTCAGGGGCTGTAATTAAACCCAATGAAGCAGGAGTGATTCGTCATCAGGGTTTATCAGCAATGGAAGAGCAAACCAACATGCAGCTTACGCAGATCCGGCAACAAATAGAATTGCTTGCTATACAAGCCAAAGAGATTCAAAAGCGGAAAGAACTCTCGATGATTATTTACGATGCGCAGGTTAGCTTTGCACCTGTGATCGGTCAGACTTATTACCTCTATGAAAAGGATGATGCCTCACACCTGGTCTCAATGATCAGTCCAAAGGAGTGGGGCCGGGGCAAGGCGCCATACAAGAGTTTTGTAGCAGCCGTTAAATTACTGGCGGATCATACTTGGAAGGAAGTGTAGCGGCTGTTGTTAACAGTTCGTTAATTAAATTCTTTTCTACAAGATCCTTCAAACACGGGGTCGATTAAGCCGTTAATCAAATGTGAACCTATTGCGTTTTTTTTAGCTTATAACACCATGGATAAATCATTTATTCGTCAACTCTACCTCAGTCACCAGCAATGCCCCACCTGTCCGGCTCCGGCCGAAGTGTCTCAATTCTTTGTTGATTTATTGGGTGCCATGTTTTCTGACTTTACCCAGCTCGCACACCTGAGTGAAAAGGAATTAGAGGAATTGTTTCAACGATTACAGAAAGAATTAGAGCGTATCCTTCGACATAATCCCGCACCCGGAGGGAGTAATCCAGTCTTTGTTGCCGATAAATTTTTCCAGTCGTTGCCCGATTTATTCAATTCTCTGCAGCAGGATGTGACTGCTATGTTCGAAGGGGACCCGGCTGCGAAAAGT
>DAOOCD010000367.1:0-3060 GCA_035408225.1 Cyclobacteriaceae bacterium
GGAGGGCCATGAAGCAGTACATGATCGAGTGATTCTTCGCGTTGTTTAGCAGCCTGCACAAAAACCTTAATGTTATCCACTACCTTTTGCTGTCCTGTAAAGTCACTGAAAGAAAGCGGACGTAAGGCTCTTTCAATTTCCTTTTCGGCAGGACTTAATCCCTCCATATCTCCTTTTAAATAGTCTTCGCGCATAGTGTATTTGAGTCACGAAAGTTAAGCAAATAAACCTCTAAAACAGTTTACCGTGTGGGTAAGCCTTTAACCGTAATGCATTAGGAAAACCTAACGCATTATTTGACGAATGAAAATCACCAAGTTACTTTAATTTACAAGATCACCGGTTTGGTGATTTTCATTGTCAAGGTTAAACCCTGACTATCCTGACGCAAGGAAGGATTCGTCAGTTAAATAGCGCTAGTTTTTTTCGTAATGCATAATCTGGGTTTAACTTGCGTCCCCAATAATTAAGGTATGGATAATCGATGGAAAAATGCACTCTACTCCCTGCTCTTGCTGATAGCGATAGCGGTTGTCTGGACGTGGAGGCAATCATCTGATTTAAAGATGATGAAAATTGAAGGAGAGACGATGGCCACCACGTATCACATCACCTACTTTGATGCAGATGGACGGGATTTTAAAAAGGATGTTGATTCGCTACTCGTTTTGGTCAATCAATCGATCAATAACTACAATCCTCAATCAGAAGTATCCCTTTTTAACAAATCATCCCGCAGTTTTCAGTTTCAGCTGCCTTATTTATTGCCACCGATTAAAGTTGCCAGCAAGGTGTTCTCTGATTCACATGGGGCGTTTGACCCAACCGTTATGCCCCTCGTCAATTTATGGGGTTTTGGTTATAAGAAAGTTAATAGACCAGACAGCTCAAAAATTGATTCGATCCGGAGTTTTATAGGTTTTGAAAAAATTCAATTCAATCAGGATAGTATTTGGAAGCTCGACCCACGTTCGCAATTGGATTTAGGAGGTATTGGCCAGGGGTACGGGGCTGATGTTATTACAGAATTTTTAAAGTCGAAGGGAATTAAAAACATGTTGGTAGAGTTAGGCGGAGAAGGTATGGCATGTGGAATAAATCTTCAATCTAAAAAACCATGGGAGTTAGGAATCCTTGATCCAAATTCAACCGAACAGAATCAGTCTTTCAAAGCCTATGTTGCCTTAACGGATAGATCGTTTACAACTTCAGGTAATTACTTCAACTATCGCGAAGTGGATGGAAAGAAATATTCGCATACCATTGATCCGGAGACGGGCTTTCCGGCTATGCGGGCGATTCTGAGTGCTTCGGTTTTTGCAGAAGATTGTACAACTGCGGATGCGTGGGGCACAGCCCTGATGGTAATGGGCCATGAGAAAGCCATCGAATTAGTAAAGAAGCATCCCGAGCTCGATGTCTTTCTGATTTATTCAACTCCCGATGGGATTGCTACCTTTGCAACTGATAACATCAGTCAGTATCTGAAGATTAACCCTTGAAAGAATCCCCCTCAATCTGTTATAAATTCTGGTAAAGGATGACTCTGAAATTAACTGTTCTTTTTTTTACTCCGTTGTTAGCAGGCCTGATGGTTTACCTGGTACCATCAGCGAAGGGAAACAATTTTAAGTTACTACTTGTGTTCGCAGGCTCCTACTTATTTTCCATTACCGTCACACATATCTTACCGGAACTTTATCGCCAACATCAGGAAGTTGAGTTGATTGGCTTATTTGTGCTGGCTGGATTTTTCCTTCAGCAGTTGCTGGAATATTTTACTTCGGGCGTTGAGCACGGACACATTCATACCCACGATCATCACGACCATAGCCATCATGGTCATTCTCACACCCATCATACAGTTTCGGCAATTGTATTGCTATCCGCTTTGTGTGTGCATGCTTTTTTAGAAGGCAGTATGCTGGCTCAACCTGTAACTGCAGGTTTTGGGTATGATGTAAATGCCATTTTACTGGGCATTGCTTTGCACCGGGCACCGGCAGCCTTTGCTTTAATGACGGTATTGACTTCACAACTTCATTCAAAAAGGAAAGCATTGCCGCATCTGATTATATTTTCATTGGCTGCCCCGGTCGGATTGCTTATCAGTTCATACTTTGTGGAGAGTCAGGTGTTATCTGAAACTGGCCTGATCTATTTATATGCCTTGGTAAGCGGAAATTTTCTTCATATTTCCACAACTATAGTATTTGAAAGTAGCCCCGAACATCGGTTTAATGCAAAAAAATTGGCGGTGGCTATAGTGGGAGCCCTCGTGGCAGTAGCCGTAGAGTACATGATTTAGCCATTGGTACAAAGTAGTTTTTGAAATCTGCTTTAAGAAATCGATTTTAGAGGAGTTAAAACTCACTTCTTTATTCCTACCTATGAAGAAAATCTCAAGTCAATCAGATTATCAGCAAGTCTACCAGCAAAGCGTACAGCAGCCAGAAAAATTCTGGGCTAATGTCGCTGAAGATTTTGTTTGGCGTAAAAAATGGGACACTGTGTTAGAGTGGGATTTCAACAAGCCTGAAGTGAAATGGTTTGTGGGTGGTAAATTAAATATCACAGAGAATTGTATTGATCGCCATCTTCCACACAAAGCCAATCAAACGGCCCTTATTTGGGAGTCTAACGATCCACACGAAGAGTCGCGGTACATTACCTACCAGGACTTATACAATGAAGTTTGTCGGGCAGCAAACATGCTAAAGAGTATGGGTGTAAAAAAAGGAGATCGTGTGTGCATTTACATGCCGATGATTCCCGAAGTAGCCTTTGCGATCCTGGCGTGTGCTCGTATTGGAGCAGTGCACTCTGTCGTGTTTGCCGGTTTTTCTGCAGGTTCGCTTATTGATCGCATTAATGATGCTGGGTGTAAATTGATTCTCACAAGTGATGGATCCTATCGTGGTGACAAAAAGCTTGATTTGAAATCGATCATCGATGAAGCCATTCTGAAATGCCCCGTAGTAGAGAAGACAATTGTTTATAAACATACAGGCAGCCATGTTTCTATGAAGGCGGGGCGTGATTTCTGGTGGCATGAGGAGA
>DAOOCD010000368.1:0-3026 GCA_035408225.1 Cyclobacteriaceae bacterium
TGGTGCAATCAGGTTCCTCCTATGTGAATGAAAGTATGATCAGTGGAGAACCCATACCGGTAGAAAAGAAAGTGGGCGATAAAGTCTTTGCCGGAACCATTAACCAAAAGGGAAGTTTTCAATTTGAAGCTCAAAAAGTAGGTGGGGATACCATTCTTGCTCACATTATTAAAATGGTGCAGGAAGCACAGGGCAGCAAGGCTCCGGTTCAAAAACTAGTCGATAAAATAGCGGGAATTTTTGTACCTGTTGTAATAGGTATTTCAATTTTGACTTTCATTACCTGGATGATTTTTGGTGGGGATAATGCTTTCACGCATGCACTTCTTACTTCAGTTACCGTACTTGTTATTGCTTGTCCTTGTGCTTTGGGTTTAGCAACACCTACTGCCATTATGGTAGGAGTGGGGAAGGGTGCTGAAAATAATATTCTGATTAAAGATGCTGAAAGTCTGGAACTGGCACATAAAGTAAATGCAGTTATTCTGGATAAGACCGGAACCATTACGGAAGGAAAGCCCGTAGTAACCAATTTGATTTGGGAAACTTCTACGGAGGAGGACAAGAAAATTCTTTACACGCTTGAAATGCAATCGGAGCACCCGCTGGCCGAGGCTGTGGTAAATAAATTAAAGGAAGAGAATATAAGTGGCTTACCAATTGAAAATTTTGAGAGCCTGACTGCACGTGGGGTAAAAGCGATTGTCAATAATGTTACCTACTTCGTTGGAAACAGAAAGTTGATGGAGGAAAATAGAATTTCCATTTCTGAGACTCTAACGTTTAGCGCAAATCAACTTCAGGAGGAGGCTAAGACCGTGGTTTATTTCTCGAATCAATCCACCGCCTTAGCGCTCATCGCAATTGCAGACAACATTAAAGCAACTTCTCGAGCAGCCATTCAATCGCTGTATGACAAAGGTATTGAGGTATATATGCTTACGGGAGATAATGAACAAACTGCGAAGGCCGTTGCCCGGCAAGTGGGATTAAAACAGTATAAAGCCGAAGTAATGCCTTCCGAAAAAGCTGACTTTGTTAAAAAGCTTCAGGCAGAAGGGAAAGTGGTAGCCATGGTAGGGGATGGAATCAACGACTCGCACGCGTTGGCCCAAGCGGATGTAAGCATCGCTATGGGCAAAGGTTCTGACATCGCGATGGATGTAGCCAAGATGACGTTGATCACATCGGATCTTCAATCGATACCTAAGGCACTGAATCTTTCTACCAAAACCGTGCGCGGCATTCGTCAGAACTTATTCTGGGCTTTCATTTATAATGTGATTGGAATCCCAATAGCAGCGGGTGTGCTTTTTCCTGTTAATGGTTTCCTGCTCGATCCGATGATTGCCGGGGCAGCGATGGCATTGAGTTCTGTAAGCGTAGTGAGTAATAGTCTCCGGCTGCGCTGGGCCAGAATTTAGGTTAGTGGATTTAAGTGTATGACTCTGGAAACTAAAATCAAAATTTTGTAAACTGCATCTGTCAATTTTTCGGTATGACAGAAAAAGAAACATTAAAGAAGGTCTTTGAAAGCTTCAATCCTCTAACGCCTGAAGGTCTGGAAGATTTCACAAGCATCTGGACAGATTATAGTGTTAAAAGAAAGGAAATTATTACTTCTGCCGGAGAGGTCGAAAAGTATCTCTACTTTGTAACCGATGGCGTTCAGCGTATTGTTTACCAGGATGATCAAGGCCGGGAGTCAACCTTGGTATTCTCGTACACACCATCCTTTGGCGGATCTATAAGTTCCTTCTTTCTGCAAAAACCGTCACCTTACTTCTATGAGTCACTAACTCCTTCACGGTTTCTGCGAACATCGTTTGAATCATTAAACGCCTGTATGCAAAAACATTATTGTGTTTCAGAAGCCATCCGATTGGGTATTACCCATTCATTTTCAGGATTGCTGGAACGCATGGTAGAACTGCAGTGCTTTACTTCCGAAGAAAAATTCCGTCAATTATTAAAACGGAGCCCCCATATTTTAACTTTGGTACCACACAAGTACCTCGCAAATTATCTGGGTATAGACCCCACGAATTTCAGTAAGCTGATAAATTCCGTTCGCATTTGATAATCTTGGCAAATACCAAGAATGATTTTTCTGCGTCCATCCACTTTTGTCATATCAACAAAACAAAAAACAGTATGACAGCTAAAGTAATTTATTTCTCAGCAAGCAAAGGATTCATCCTTTTTTCAGCATTAAGTCTGGCGTATGTAGCCATCATGGCAATGTTCAATCCCCAATCGGTTATGGACCTTGTCGGTGTTAAACTTCCCAATACAGATGCGCTTAGTTCCATTCGTGGTATCTATGGTGGTGTAGGGATTTCTATTGTAGTGTTACTAATCTACTTAGCCTTTTTTCAAACGACTAAAGGCCTGAGTTTTTTATCACTATTTTGGGGATCTTATGCAGCTTCACGCATCATAACCTGGATTGCGGATGGTGCATTAGGTGAATTTGGTACCAACTGGCTGGTGATTGAAAGTGTCATGTGTGTGATTGGATTAGTATTGCTGGCCTTCAGTAACAAAATGAAAGACCGTTAAAATGCAGGAATTATCACACACTGATTTTATCAACCTGATTGAGGCAGAGGTTGAAAAGCAATTGAAGGAGGTTATTTTGGTCTTCCAGAATCTCCCGGAAGACCTTCTCCTTCAACCCGCTGCCGAAGCCGGCTGGAGCATTGTGGAATGCTTTGCGCATTTGAATACATATGCTGAATTCTACCTGCCCCGAATAGAAAAAGCACTTGATCAAGCCACGCCATTGGATGAATCGAGCAACTTTAAGCACAGCTTTTTGGGCCGGTACTTTATTAATATGATGGACCCAAACCGTGGAAAGAGAAAGTACAAGGCTTTGAAAAGGCATCAGCCAGTTGGGGTTGACAATCCGTATGCTATTATTTCTACCTATATCCAATATTTGGAAAATATCCTTGGCATACTTAAAAAGGCGAGAGGTAAAAATTTATTAAGAAAATCTGTTACAACCTCACTATCAGATT
>DAOOCD010000369.1:0-3024 GCA_035408225.1 Cyclobacteriaceae bacterium
AGGAATCATTGTACCCATCGTCATTAGGAGTGAATACATTGGGGAGCAGGTAATATGGACAGTTGTCATTACATACCGAATCGCTGAGAGGCCCTTCTTGACCTAATCCATCAATCGCTGAAACCTTGTAACAACGGGCGAAGGAGGGAAGCCCCGTATCAATATAAAAAGTATCTTTCACCGATTCGGCTAATAAAACAAATTCACCATCTGCTTCAGAAGCTGCATATACGTTGTATGATTTAATGTCTCTACGGCAACCCGGTAAATCACTTAACTTCCAGTAAAGGGTGTTTGTGAATTCGGTTTGATTACAATTATTTGAGTTCAGGTATTCCTCACAATTAACAATGGATGCTTCAAGGGTTTGAGTACAAGGCATCAAATTGTTCTTGGGATAGGTTGTAATGACTTGCGAAAAATTTTCCTGCAAGGCAATCTTTGGGTTCCCATACGTACCACGGGTTATAATCCTGTACGAATATCTTTTGTCGTCCTGAAGACTTTGATTTTTATATAGTCCGGTGTCTTCGTAGGTGAATCCGTTTATGGTTACATCTACACTATCAATTAAGACCATGTCTTGCGGCTCAGGACTTTCAATGGATCGATAAATTAAATGATAAGGCCGCTTTTGAGACACATTCGACCACGGCACACTATCTCGCCAGGTAAGACCAATTTGTTTTACCCCGGCTATATAACTCAATCGCTCTGATGAGGCAATGGCTGAAGTATCAACGGGAATCATTTCGGTTGTATTTTGTGGCTTAGAGTAGAGAACAATCCGGTAGTTAAATACTTTCTCCAAGGAGTTAAGATCCGAATCAACAAACGTAGTATCCGTTACCCGACCAGCTTTTAGCAAACTTGTATCCCCCATAAAACTCGAGGCCCGATACACTTCATATTCATAGGGCTTTGGAAATTGAACAGGATTAATTCCAAACGGACTTCGCCAGCTAACTCTGATTTTTCCGGTTACAGAATCAGTTCTCTCAACACTCACATGCGTGATTACCGGAGCATCTGCTTCAATAGGGCCAATGCACTTCTCCAGTGATACCATACTTGGAGTGCTGGCAGGTGCATTAAAATATGCCATAATGCGATAGCAATACATGGCACCCACAACCAACCCTCGGCCAAAGTTGGTATCGGTATAGGCAGTTTGAGTTGGATCAACTTCGGCAATTAAGTTATAACCCAGGTATTTGGGCAAGCCCGGATTACACAACCCCGCTGCATATGGATAGGAATCTACTTTTCGCCAGATCTGAATTTTATCAGCATTTTCACAAGAGTACTCGCTCCACTCCAGTTCGCCATAGCGCTTTGCGAGATTCAATTCTGTCTTTACCCATTGTGGTGCGGGAGCGACTACTTTGATATTCCAGATTACAAAGTTCACCAACTTGGGGCCCTGGGGCGGGTTGTCAGTAATTTTAAAGACTACCTGATAGGGCTGTTGCCGAACGTGCAAACAATCGGTTTGCCATTGAAACCGAAGTTCAGCCGGTGGATCCGAAGGCGTGAACTCAAAGGGACTTGGTGAGTAAGAAGCCGGAATTTTTTCTGGTGCAAAGTCAACGATCTCGGAGTACACTTCGATTTTCACTGGATTATTATCACCATCTTTCCCTCTTATCAATTCATCAATCATTGTTCCGGCCTCCACGCATATATCTAGCGGGGCAATTAATTCAGGTCGGATGTTAAGACATTCTTCCACCACAATCTGCATGTCGCGGGTGGTGGTGCTTAGTTTTCTGTATTGATTGGTAATAGAATCTTTTCGCCACTCAATAATTTTGAACGCTATATTATATTCACCAATGGTACCAGGTGCGTCCCACGTAAGCAGCCCTGAGACCTGGTTGATAGTAAATACGGGTTGGCCACTACTGCTTTCATTCCCTTGATTGAAGTTTGTATAAAACTTTGTGTTATTAGGAGGGGTATAGTTGGCAAATGTGGTAGGACTATCAGCGGGAATAGACAGTTCATACGATAAACTATCGCCATCAATATCATAAGCTCCGGGTGTATGAAAAAACGCAGACTTAAAGCAAGCCCGGTCCAGGGGCGGTACAGATAATACGGGCACATGATTACAGCCATTCAAAGGATCGATTGTAAAATTCACGAAGGTCACATACGGTACATCATCGGAGTTGGCGATATTAAGAATACCACTGCTCCGGTCGCGTTCCAGATAGGTGATTGTGTAGTTGCCATTAGCAGGGTAGGTATGAGTAATAGTAAAGGTGGCGATGGCAATGTTTGTTCCGAGGTCGGGTCGCAGCGTTGCTGTGGTAACCGGAATTCGTACAGATTCACCATCTCCAAAAAATACCAAACTGTTTGTTCCAAAACGAGTATTCGATTGCGTATTTAAATAGGCGACTATGGTTATTTGGAACGTGCGTTCGCTACCGCAAATGGATTCCACGTTAATATCGGCTGCCCGCAAATGAGTTGCCTGTGCAGTTTTCAGTAGAAAGAAGGAAAGAATGATTAGAAGTAACCCCCGCATGTATAAAGCAACCATTAAAACGAACGAAATTACAAGAATACATTTTAAGTTAGCGAAATTGGTATCCTTAACTTTTTCGACAGATAAGCTACAATCTACATTTATATCGTTTGTAACATTTTAGTGTTACCAAAGTCTTAGCTTCGGTACTCCAACGCACGCATGTTACAAAAGATCACTAATTCATTTGGGCTGGCATTTGCCAACATCCGGTCAAACCTGTTTCATACATTTCTGTCCGTACTGGGCATTGTTATCGGGGTGGCAGCCCTGGTTTCTATTCTTTCACTGATTGATGGGATGGAAGGCTTAGCCAGGGAGCAAATCTCGAGCACAACTTCACTCAATGCCATCATGGTTCAGTCGAATTCACATAAGACTGTAAATGATGTGCGTATTAAAAGAGATACATTTTATATAATTGATTATGATCATTTTAAGCAATTAAAAAGCTCGCTCACCAAACCAGCAGAAGGGATTTACAGAAC
>DAOOCD010000370.1:0-2993 GCA_035408225.1 Cyclobacteriaceae bacterium
TACCCGGAGTTATCTCTTGCATATATTCCAGAGCCATCCGGTGTGAAATGTACGTTCTCTACATCAGATACAAAACCCATAATTTTTTTCGGTGCACTACCAATGTTTTGCAGATCATACAATTCGATGTAGTTGGCATCGCGGTTAACAGGGTAGAGCCCTCCAACAGCAAGACGGTTTCCATCCGGACTGGTATCCATAGAGAATACCAGGTACGGTTCCTTGCGTTTGGTTTCATCCATGATCACCTCAGCATTCCATTGCTTGTCAGCATAACTCCAGCGAATGATTTGTCCATCACTACCGCCTGAGTAAATGTGATTTCCTTTTCCATGGGTCTCCAATGCCCGGGCAGCTCCGTTTTTGTGTGCCTCCAGACTCCTGGTTAACGGATCGCCATTATTTTTAAGTGCATAATAAAGCCCGCTGTAGATATCACTGTTGTAAGGATAGCCATTGAACTTTTTATTGAATAGATATGCTTGCTGCGCAACAATAGCTTCCTGTTCCGGATCATTGCCCAACTCTTTGGATTTAATAGCCATGCGCGATGCAGTAGCGAGGTAGCGTTCACGTTCAGCACGGGCAGCGTTTTCTTTTGCTAATTTTTCCTGGGCTCTGGCTTCTGCTTCCTTCTCAGTGGCAATTTTTTCATTCCGTTCAGCCAGACCTTTTTGTTTAAGGGCTTCTGCTTTTGCAATTTCCGCCTCTTGTCTTCGAGCCTCGGCTTGCGCACGTTGAATCTCCTCTGCCTTTTGAGCAGCTACAGCTTCCTGTCTTGCTTTTTCAGCAGCTTTTTGAGCCGCTGTCGCATTATCTCTTTCCCGCTCAGCAATTGCCTTTTGCTGGTTTGCTTTTGCCTCGTTGGCAATCGCTAATTCCGCCTGCCTCTTCGCTTCGGCTTGTTGTACGAATGCATAGACAAACGCAATCAGAGCAATACCGGCCAGCGTTCCAAAGACAATAGCGGTAACCCGGGCACGCTGAAGTTTTCGCTTTTGTTCAAGTTCTTTAATCCGTTGCTCAGTATCGAATTCTTTCTTGGAATATTCGAGGAAGATCAACGTGCGTTCAAAAGCCGGATGGTAGCGTTGTCCCCACACCAGGGTAGGCTTGTGTTTCGCCTGCCAGTTTAGAGCAAGTTGCAAATCGGGTGGCCGCCACAAACCTGCCTTGCCTACCTGGTACTGGCCGGCAGCTTCGGCAAGGCGCAAATACATTTGCACGGCTTCACTTTCATCATCCACCCAGTTTTTTAATCGTACCCAAATCCGCATTAAACTCTCATGCGAAATATCAATCATCGATTTGGAACCCAACTCAATACCATAGGCAGGAGTAAGGAGTGAACGTCCTGGCTCGCGGAATTTTTCAATTACCGCTACTACATCAGCTTCCGATACATCGGCTATCGAAGCAATTTCATTTAATCGGGTTGGTCTGCGGATGCCAAAGTTCTCACCTCGTTTTTCAGTGATTGCTTTAAACATGATCTCGCAAATACGCTGCTGATCTTCATCGAGTTCATCATAGGCTTCATTCGCGTGTTGCGACAACGCCTCTGACATGGTACCGATGGCCTCGTAATGTTTCAGGTCAACGGGTTCGTCATCGTAATCTTTATATTTTGCCCAATAACTCCACGTACGCATTAATGCATGTTGCAGAATAGGAAGCTGATCTGGATTATCACCCAAATCATTTAATAGTTGCTGCACCAGGCGCGGAGTAATCTTTGCATTACCCACAGCTACGGGCCCCTCAATGGCTCTGCGTTTCTGATCGCGCGTCATCTGCGGAATCAGGTAGTGGCTATCATTGATCTTGCGGGTTAGTTCAGGAAACTGTGCACAGTCTCCGATAAAATCCGAGCGCATGGTGATGGCCACGTAGATTGGAGAATCTTCGTAA
This sequence comes from Cyclobacteriaceae bacterium, assembly GCA_035408225.1. GTDB lineage: Bacteria > Bacteroidota > Bacteroidia > Cytophagales > Cyclobacteriaceae > ELB16-189. Next base: position 1,912 of record DAOOCD010000370.1, read on the forward strand.
TTGACTGCTTCCATCAGAAGGTTGATGAAGGCAAGAGACTCATTTACCGAATTTGCATCGGTACTGTCTTTGAAGCGGAACAGTTCCTCAAACTGGTCAACCAGAATCAGGTAATTGATGTCATCTTTTCTTCTTGATTGCTGAATGGCTTCTACCAAACCCAGTGAACTGCTTCGCAAGAGGGTAGAAACAATCGTGCGTTTGATTTTCTTGTCTTCGACATCCGCGAAATTGTAGTCTTTAACAGTTTTCAGTAAAGACTCAGCTAAATTATCGATTGGTCCGGCACCAGGTCGCGTAACAATTACCTCCCAATTGGGGCTGGCATCCGTAAGGAAACCTCCATATAAAATGGGAAGTACTCCGCAATAAATAAACGAAGACTTACCACTTCCTGAAGGACCAATCACTCCAACAAACCGACTCTTGGAAAGTTTGAGAAGCACCTCGTCACTTTGACCTTCGCGGCCAAAGAACAAGTGACTTTCTTCAATCTTAAAAGGTCGAAGTCCCGGAAAAGGGTTGGCTGTGCCAACCAGTGTTCCATGTTCGTCTACGATCTGGCTCATAACTTAAGAGTTAATTTCTTGTAAAAAGTTTTTCAATGTTTCCAGCGACCGGTTCGTGTCTCCGGAAATGAGAGTCATGTTCTGATTTTTAAAATTGTCGAGGTTGATATTGCCGGCACCCACAATTGCTTTGCCCTGAATCGGTTTATTTCTACCAAACCCAGGGGCTTTCAGCAAATCAAGCACCTTCATCCGCACCCACTGATCGTTCACCTTTCCTTTGAAGATGATAGCGCCATCAAAATTTCGCAGGTTGTCGATGTGTTGTTTGCGCACCTCAAGTAATTCGCCTTCAAAGGCAGGTGTTAAAACCTTGAATCCGGATTTCTCAATGGCTTCGCGGAAAGGCCTTACTTCGCTAACATCAATTTTGTCGTGTACCAGATAGATAGATTTACCAGCGCCCTCATCTAAACTTTTTCTTTCTTGCGACTCGAGTAATTCTTCACGCATAATATTCTTGAAGTCTTCTAATGGATTTTGGGCATTCTCATCACCACCAAATGACTGAGC
>DAOOCD010000371.1:0-2982 GCA_035408225.1 Cyclobacteriaceae bacterium
AATACAGTCGATATGGCTAGGCCAGGTTTAGAAAATATAGTTTGCTGTGATTCCTCTGGTAATCCAGGAATCAACTTAAATAGATCTGTGTAGAATTTGTTTTTTTCTTCAAAACCCAGAAGATTGGAAAAGAAATCTTCTCCTTTAGCTTTCGCTTCAACAAAGCTGTTCCAATGGGGTGAATCAAAATAGGGGATGGTTATTTGAAGAGGACTCACATATATATCGGCTAACCAGATATGCATATCATTCCTTTCTTTGTAGTCGATGATAAAACCCGTGTGTTCAATGTTGATTTTTAAAAGAACGAATTGATCATATACTACCTGGATGACTTCCTTCAGTTCATCACTTTTTTGCATGGCCATGGTCCTGGATCGTATCCGTTCCAGTGCAGCTTCAATTTGCGCCTCTCTGGCCTGAGCTTCGGCTTGCTCGATGTCCAGATACCTGCGATAGGCGAGATCAAAAACATTTCGAAAGCGCTTGAAAAGATTCAATTCAGTTTCATTCAATGGCGCATAGGTTGACATACCAAGCGCGATTGATCCAAGAGAATACCAGTAATAGTGAAGTGATGATACATTGTAGAGATGTGTATCGACAAACTGAGGCGTGGTCGACTGGTATTCAACCCAGTCAATTACTTCCTTGCCGTTTAACTGCTCAATTACCATTTCGCCTTTGCCTTCTATCATAGCATTGGCAAAATTTTCCTGGATCGGGTGAGATTTGTAATCGACTTCGGTGATCAACGATTTCTGGTGTAGCCGGTAGTATTCATAATTTACATAAACGCTTTTAACCGGATAGAAAATGGCAGTCTGGACATTCCGTATTTCCCGGACGCCAAGTATTTCCAGTTGTTCGGAAATCATGCGGCACACCTCCAGCATATCATCTGGTTTGCGCATACCCATAGCCACTGCTCTTACTTTCTCCAGTGAAGATTCTATGGCCAGTTCGCGGTTTTTATTTTCTAAATCAACCGTGCGACGCTGCACGGCTTCACGCAATTGCAGGTTCTCCTCTTTTATTTTTTCGCTGGCGATCTGCTGGCCTTCTTCTGTTCTGCTATCAGGAAAAGAACCATGTTGATGGACGAGTTTCCACTCATTGCCTTTTTTCTCAAAGATGCCAGTGATGCGGGCAAACCCATAATAGGTCCATGTGCCTTCTATTAAGATAAATAACTGGCTCTGCTCGTAGATGACAATGGTATCTCCTACAGGTTGTATACTGATTTCCCTGTTTCGAAATTCAGCTTTACCCGTCATCTCTTCAGCCGTAGCCGTATAAAATGCCAGTGCTTCTTCTTTTGTACTGAATATTTCTCCAACGGCTGTTCCATAGATGACAATATGATCATCCAGAAAGGAGGCAAAGGTTTCGAAGTCACCACTGAGGTATGCATCCCAGTAGGCTTGATATAGTTGGCGTATTTCTTGTTCTGTTTCTTTAGAAAGTATCATGTTTATCAATTAGCCGGCAGCCGGAAAATGAATGGTGAGCCTTCACTCTTTTTTGATTCCACACTTAACGCAATGCCATGTGGCTTGAGGATGATTTCTTTTGTCTGAATCACGGATTATACGGATTTGAGGATTTCACGGATTTCATTTATGACCTGTTTAGTCTTTTTAATTTATTGATCTCACTGGTCTGATGATCAACTAACGGGTAATTGAATGGTAAATACACTGCCTTCCCCTTCTTTCGTTTCTACTTTCAATTCACCTCCATGTGCTTTGACGATGTCATAGCTCAATGAAAGCCCTAACCCTGTTCCCTGCCCGGTGGGCTTGGTGGTGAAGAAAGGTTGGAAGATTTTGTCGAGGATGTGAGTGGGGATACCGGGGCCGTTGTCGGAAACGCTAATAGTGACCATTGCACCATCTGACCCCCTGCCCCCTGAAAGGGGGTGTTGAAGTTTTGTGGTGACGGTTACGGTGGGCTGATATTCTGGTCCCCCTTTCAGGGGGTAGGGGGTCTGAGAAGTCATTTTCGCTTTATCAGACACTGCGAAAAACGCATTCGTGATCAGATTCAGGATTACCCTTCCGATATCCTGAGGGATGATATTGACCATCCCTATTGCAGGATCAAAATCAGTTTTCAAAGTTGCGTTAAAAGAATTGTCTTTTGCACGAATACCATGGTAGGCTAAGCGGAGATACTCATCTGCTAATGCATTGATATCTGTTAGCTCTTTACTACCGTTGCTACTTCGGCTATGTTGCAGCATTCCTTTGACGATAGCATCCGCCCGTTTGCCATGGAAAATGATCTTGTCTTCGTTATCGCGGATAGTAGTTGCCAGCGATTTAGCTTCCGTCAGGTTGTTGTTCTCGATGCCTTCCTTTAGTTCATCAATCAGTTCCGAATTGACCTCCGCAAAATTGTTTATGAAGTTGAGTGGATTCTGTATTTCATGGGCGATGCCCGCAGTAAGCTCACCAAGGGAAGCCATTTTTTCGGATTGGATGAGTTGGGATTGCGTGGATTTCAGGTTGGAGAGTGTTGTTTCAAGGATCTTGTTAGCCTTTAGCTTTTGCCGGTTGTTGCGATACTGGATAAGCGCTATGATCGTGAATATGGCCAATCCTGCAAGTAGACCAAAGGTTCTGATTCGGGATTGAGTTTGAATTTTTTCTTTTTCGAGCTCCTGCAATTTAAACTGTTCATCGAAAGTCAGGTTTTGGAAATCAGTCAGATTTTTAACTTTGACAGTATGGATGCTATCACTGGTAATGAAGGCTAGTCTCTGGTATGTGTAGGCACTGTCCAGTTTTTGATGGAGTTGATAGCTTTCCGCCAGATCCGCGTACACATCACCCAGTTCTTTTGCTTCCATGGAAATCAACAAGGCTAAGTTCAATTTGGCATAATGTAGGCTGGAGTCTTTGTTGATTTCTGTATGCAAGAAGTATTCAGTCAGTGAAGTACAAAGGCTGCTGAGGTTTGAAAGATTAGATTGTTCTT
>DAOOCD010000372.1:0-2940 GCA_035408225.1 Cyclobacteriaceae bacterium
GAAAAAAAATCTCCACTGTACCATTTTTGTGGTGAGATTGTGATACTCCAGAATGAAGCCAGGGCAGTAATGGCTAACGATAAAATACCGAGATGATCAAACCGATAGGCTGTATAGAAAAAGAAGCCAGCCGTGATAAGGGTACTCCACCCAAGGTGATCATCGAACATATTGTATTGGAATTGAAGATAGCCCTGAATTGATACAAACAGTAAACTGCCTAGTAACAAAACATAATCATAGTAAGGCGATGGTGCTTTAATTATCTCAGGCGAATAATCCCGTGCGTGCTTAAAAATATGCCAATAACAAACTAGCATTAAAATTGTAAGTCCAAGGATGCTTACAAGATGGCCGATATCGCCAATGTTTTGATAAATGAGCATACCAGCCCCCGTGGTAAATAACATCACACCGAGATACAGTAAGGTGCGCAGTTCATAAAATACCGAAACTACTTTGCCAGAGGTAATCACATCAATCTTTTCAAATTGATCAGCTGAAATCAGGCCTTTTTCAAAAAGTTCTCTTGGGGTCTGCTTAGTCATCTGTGATGATTAAAGATTAGTATCACATTCCACCAACTCACTTTTTACTGTTCATCTCCATATAATCTACCGTTAGATCCACCAATGCCTTCACTCCAGTGATCATTGATTTTTCATCAATCATAAAATCAGCTGTGTGATGTGTGGGTTGGGTTTTCAAATTCATTTCAGCCGGATAGGCTCCCAGAAAAAAGAAAAAGCCTGGTACCGCACGTTGATAAAAAGAAAAATCTTCGGCCATCGTTACGGGTTGTGTAACGACTACATTTTCCTTACCCGCAGCGCGAATCAAGCTCGGGATCATTTTTTCTGTGAGTACAGGATTATTCACGGTTGCCGGATACATTACTAAAATATTCACTTCGGCTTTTGCTCCGGCACTCTCTGCAATCTTCTCTGCTGTAAGTTTTATTTTTTCATGCACCTTCTTTTGCATGTCATCATCAAACGTGCGAATAGTTCCTTCCAGCAACACCGTTTCCGGGATGATGTTTCTCCGAATACCTCCATGTATGCTGCCGATGGTAATGACCGCTCCAGCTTTGGTTAATTCCGTCTGCCTGCTCACAATCGTCTGCAACCCTTGAATGATTTGCGAAGAGACAACAATCGGATCAACGCTATCCCAGGGAGTTGCCCCATGAGCTCCCTTCCCTTTCACTTTAATATCAACGCCATCCACGGAGGCCATTAATCCACCCGCGCGGTATGCCAATTGTCCTGAAGGTAAGAGTGATTGAATGTGCAAGCCAAAAATCGCATCTACTTTTGGATTTTCAAGAACACCTTGCTTGATCATCAGTTCCGCACCAGCAGTTCCTTCGCTGGGCAACGCTCCTTCTTCGGCAGGTTGAAAAATGAACTTCACAGTGCCTTTTAATTCACTTTTGTTCTTTGAAAGAATTTCGGCCACGGCCAATAAAATAGCCATATGTGCATCATGGCCGCAGGCATGCATTACCCCTGTTTCTTGTCCGCCATAATTTGCTTTCTCCTTAGAAGCGAAAGGCAGTGAATTTCTTTCTGTAACGGGCAACGCATCGATATCGGCACGCAAGGCAACCACCGGACCTGGCTTCGATCCTTTTAATAGGGCTACCACTCCGGTATTTGCTACCGGATGCTGTACTTCCAATCCCAAGGCTTTAAGTTGCTCAGCTATCCGCGCGCCTGTCTTTACTTCGCGATTGGAGAGCTCAGGATGCTCATGAAAATATCTGCGCCATTCTATGATTTTCGGTTCTAAATCTTTTGCCTGTTGATTCAATTTCATGTTCAACTTACTATCTATCTGCGCCAGGGCAGCTATGCTAATAAGCAACAGACATATTGTATGATAAATTTTATTCATAGGTTTGAGTAATTTGAGTCAAGGTATAAAAAAGGCTCCCTGAACAAAAGGCTTATTCAATGAGGTGGGTTAAAATCTTTTCAGGACAGAAAGAAGCAGGCGAAAGAATTTCTGAAAGCAAACCTCAGCTACTTGTTGTTGATGGAAGGCGTATCTGCCTGGTGAAAAGAGAAAACCACTTTTACGCAGTTAGTGACCGATGTACTCACAACGGAGAATCGCTAAGCAAGGGAATTGTAAATTTTACCGGTGAAATTGTTTGTCCCTGGCATGGCCATCAATTTAACCTTAAAACCGGTCGCGAATTAGAAGAACGGTCAGAGGATCTTGATTGCTATCCCATAAAAGAAGAAGCCGATGGTTTGTATCTTGGGCTTTAATTTCCGCAGCAATAGAATATGATGTCTGCTCGTTATCAGTCAAAATTAATTTCGTTGAGAGCATTCATTGCATTCTTTCTCTTTTTTATAGCTTTTTCATCCTACACCCAACCGGCATTTGAAAAAGATGCTTTGATAAGCCGTCTGTCGTTTACCGAAGCGGTTCCCGAAGGATTGCTGGCCATGAGGGCTGTTGTGTTGTATGAGGATGGAATCACGCAAAAGGATCTTGAAGAAACACAAAAGGCTTTTCAGCAAACAGGCATTGATGCGGTGGCTTATTTTGTTAGCGATTATCTGCTGGCTGGAGCTGATCCTCAAAAAGCTTTTACCAATTATCTGCTCTCGCGAAATATCGCCTTTCTGATCTTATTTGATAAAGAGAAGCAAAACTACAGGCTAACTTTTATACGACTGAATGGTAAAAGTGATTTGGTCAATCCGGCCTCTCCTGCCTGGCGTCAAAGTAATCCTGTTTTGAACGAACTACTCATAACCATTTATCGATTAGCGTTAAGTAATCAGAAAAAGCAAAACTTTCTGATTAATGATTTTCCGGAAACCGATATCCCAATAAAATACTTCACAGGAAGAAGATCCGAAACGTATACTGCCATGGTAAAAACCTTTCGGATTGCTGTGCCAAAATTTGGTAATGAAA
>DAOOCD010000373.1:0-2938 GCA_035408225.1 Cyclobacteriaceae bacterium
AGGGATCGCTCGATCAGGATTGGAATCACTTGGAAAAGGTAATCCCAATACAATAAATTGAAACGCAGTGGTGGTTCGGGTGGTGGGTCAGGCGACCCACCACAACGAACGGATAAGGCTGCAATGATTTACTCTTTCGTTTTTTTTCTTGTGCGGCCGATTTCAAAGCCGATGGGTCGTGCTTCTTTTTCCTGTTTGATCAATTGCTGAATGGTATCAAATACCAGTTTAAAACGCTGATCATATTTCCGTTCGAGCTGCCTTATTTTAGTGGCGAGATCCTGGTTGGACTCCATCAGTTTGCGCAGGGCCACAAAGGTGCGCATAATGGCAATATTGGTTTCAATGGCCCGTGGGCTGTTGAGAATACCGGAGAGCATGGCGACACCTTGCTCGGTGAAGGCGAAGGGCGGGTAGCGTTGGCCTCCCCAACTTGAGGTCACAAATTGTGACCTCAAGTTGGCAAACTCTTCATGGGTAAGTTCAAACATAAAATCAGGTGGAAACCTGTCTATATTCCTGCGGACGGCCTGCTTCAAAACTTTCGTTTCAACACCATATAATAAGGCCAGGTCAGCATCTAACAATACCTTTTCATCTCGTAAAAAGAGAATCTTTGTTGCTATGAAATCGGTAGACGCTAAAACGGTGCTCATTACTTATGCTTACAATTTCTAAGGTCACAGATTGTGACCTTAGTTATTCTAAGGACGCAAATTGTGACCTCAAGTGCAACGTTAATTCATCAAAAGTAAATTCCAGTCGTAGCTAAAACTTGTCTTGCTGTTCTCGCATGGTGTTGCTGGTATCGCTGGTATTACGCGGAGTCCCCGAGGCGGGAGACTCGGACTGGATAGAAAAATTGAAGCAGTAATGCCACCCCCTAACCCCCGCCAGCGGGGGACATGGCTTCGAATGAAACCTTGGGCCGGACTTTATTCCCGTTTTTAGCAGTCTTCTGAAAGGGGCTCCGCGTTCATTTGATGTTACTGCCTGTAGTATGCGGAGACATCGAGGCGGGATATTTCACTTGGATAGAAAAATATGAAGCAAGTGAAACCACCCCCTAACCCCCGCCAGCGGGGGACATGGCTTTGAATGACGCCTCTGGGCCGGACTTTATTTCCGTTCTTAACGGAGTCTCCTGAAAGGGGCTCCGCGTTCACCCGATGTTACTGCCGGTAGTACGCGGAGACATCGAGGCGGGAGGCTCCGCTTGGAAAAGGGCAATCAATAATAGAATTTGACAAAGAAAAAGCCCCGACAAGTCGGGGCCATTTCCAATTTAGGTTTAGGTAAAATCTTTAATCCCACTTCAGTTCCGAATCTACCGTGGGTGTTTTTGCTTCCTCTTCCTTATCACGATGCTGATCAAAAGAATTGAAGTCTACATCGGGCATGAGTTCGGTCTTAACGTGATTTACAGTGTTGTTTAATGCCTCCATGAATTTGTTAAAATCTTCCTTATAGAGGAAAATTTTATGCTTCTCATAGGTAAAACCCTCATCGTCTTTGTTGTATCTCTTCTTACTTTCGGTAATAGTGAGATAATAGTCATTCGAGCGGGTTGACTTTACGTCAAAGAAGTAGGTACGCTTGCCTGCCTTCACTTTCTCAGAGAAAATCTCTTCTCGTCCGTTGGTCTTGTTCTCTTCCACAGATTATCAGGTTTTGGTTAGGTTTTTGGGTAAAAATGGTTAAATCGAAGGTAGTATTTAAAATATTTAATGCAAAAGGTCTTGCTTGTTTTGCAGAGGATTTCTGATTTAAGAGCGAGGAATAAGTTTAAATGGGCAATTTTTAGGCTACAGATATGAAGATTGAGGACATAAGACTATCGGGAAGCCTGGAATTATTGGCCAAACAACTGGTGGAGGGTTTCATTACAGGACTTCACAAATCTCCGTACCATGGCTTTTCGGTAGAATTTGCAGAACATCGGCTATACAATCAGGGGCAGAGCACCCGACATATTGATTGGAAAGTATTTGCCCGCACCGACCGGCTTTATACCAAGCAGTATGAAGAGGAAACGAACTTGCGATGTTTGATTGCCATTGATTGCTCTTCGTCCATGTATTACCCAAAAGATACTTTACAAAAACTGAAGTTCAGTATCTATTCAGCTTCTGCGTTGGCCTACATGCTCAACAGGCAACGGGATGCCGTAGGCCTTTGCTTATTCTCCGATAAAATTGAAGAACTCACTCCCATCCGATCCACCCCTTCGCACCTGGATAAAGTATTTACGCTACTGAGCAACCGGTTGAAAAACACGAATGGCGTAGTTAATAAATCGACCCGCGTGGCAGAGGTGCTTCACGAAATTGCAGAAAAGACCCACAGACGATCGTTGGTAATAATCTTCAGTGATATGTTTGAAGGTGGCGATAATGACGAAGAAATCATCAAAGCCTTGCAACACTTAAAACACAATAAGCACGAGGTAATCTTATTTCACATTACCGATCACAATACCGAGTTAGACTTCAAGTTTGAAGAAAAGCCTTATGAATTTGTTGACCTGGAAAGTGGGGAGAAACTCATGTTAAACCCGCATGAGATAAAAGATCAGTTCGAAAAAGAGTTAAAGGAGTATCATCTCAAACTAAAAATGAAATGCAATCAACTTAAAATTGATTTCATCTCAGCAAACATTCAGGATGGCTATTCGGAAGTGCTTCAAACGTATATGATCAAACGTTCGAAGATGCGTTAACCTCATCCCCGGCCCTTCTCCTTCCCGATTTGAGTTGGTCTGTACCATTTGTATTCCATAGTTTAGCTGGCCTGCCTTTTCACACAGACGCCTGAGCTTTATCACAACTCACATCACTTTTTATTCTCATTGTCCTTTTTTGTCTTGATACAAAAAAGAACGAAAAAAAAATCAAGGCATCCGCCAGCTGGCGGATTGCCGGGGCAACGCGCTTCGGGT
>DAOOCD010000374.1:0-2907 GCA_035408225.1 Cyclobacteriaceae bacterium
GCAATGGATAAGATCTTCTCAAAGGAAGGTGGAGCGATGATAAGTTTAGATCAGAGATTGAAAGCTATGGCCTGAGAAGTTGTTCGTAAATAATCTACAGGATTTTTGCATTAAATGCCCTTAACGCTATATTTGCACCCTGTTTTAAAGATCTGGTGGTTCTCCCGATAGCAATCGGGAGGTTAGAATGCCAAACTCTTAAAATAGATATTAGGTCTGGTAGTTCAGCTGGTTAGAATGCCTGCCTGTCACGCAGGAGGTCGCGGGTTCGAGTCCCGTCCAGACCGCAAAAAGCCTCACATTGAGGCTTTTTGCATTTATGCAATTCTATGTTTACATACTTGAAAGCATGATGGATGGCACCTTTTATAAAGGTTATTCACATGATTATCTGAAGAGGCTTGATGAACATAACTCTGGACTAAGTAGATACACAGCCAGCAAGCGCCCATGGAGGTTAATTTATGCTGAGAAATGCGTTGATAAAAGAGCTGCCCTGATTCGCGAAAAGCAACTCAAGCGATTGAATAAAGAGTACCTCAAATGGCTACTTAATCAACACAGTAATCTGATCCGGTAACCTGCCTGTCATCTCGCCCCAGGCGAGACGGGTTCTTGTCCAGACCGCAAAAAGCCTCACATTGAGGCTTTTTGCATTTATGCAATTCTATGTTTACATACTTGAAAGCATGATGGATGGCACCTTTTATAAAGGTTATTCACATGATTATCTGAAGAGGCTTGATGAACATAACTCTGGACTAAGTAGATACACAGCCAGCAAGCGCCCATGGAGGTTAATTTATGCTGAGAAATGCGTTGATAAAAGAGCTGCCCTGATTCGCGAAAAGCAACTCAAGCGATTGAATAAAGAGTACCTCAAATGGCTACTTAATCAAGACAGTAATCTGATCCGGTAACCTGCCTGTCATCTCGCCTGAGGCGAGACTGGTTCGAGTCCAGACCGCAAAAGCCTTAGATGAAAGTCTAAGGCTTTTTTATTGTCTTTTCTCCGAAATCGATTGCTTCTTATGGGCTAATTTGTGGGTACATCGCCATTTTTGTCCGTTTACCGGTATCAGGTTCGTGATGCAAATCATTGGATATACCTTTCATCCATCATTAACAGTGTCTAATAACCAATTAAATTTCAAAGCACATGGACAAAAGACCACTTTTCCTGAAGGGACTGATTAACGCCTTGTTGATTGAATCGATCTTGATTGTGCTTCTGATACTTTAAGTCGAAATAGTCAACTCATTAACAGTCATAATCCCTTGGGCCAAGAGCTCCAGGGATTTTTTGCTTCTAAACAAAATTCAAACACCTCTATTTATTCTCTTTTCCGCCCTTTCTTACACGGAAACCTTCAATTTCAAAAATCTCTTAATTTTGTACCCTTATTAAATTAATCAGGGCAAAATGAATCTATTGGATTTTGAAAAGCCCATCGCTGAATTGGAAGGAAAGCTTGCCGATATGAAACATCTTGCGAACGACAGCGATGATTCGGTTAAAAAGGCGATCCAGGCGTTGGAGAATAAAATCACCGACCTCAAGAAAGAAACCTTTGAAAATCTTACCGGCTGGCAACGGGTTCAGCTCTCTCGCCACCCAGACCGGCCTTATACGTTAGATTATATCTACGAACTCACAAGCGACTTTATTGAACTCCATGGTGATCGCACAGTAGGAGACGACAAAGCGATGATAGGCGGCCTTGGAACAATTGATGGTCAAACCTTTATGTTGATCGGTCAGCAGAAAGGCCGAAATACCAAACAGCGTCAGTTGCGCAATTTTGGAATGGCCAATCCTGAAGGGTATCGCAAAGCACTTCGATTGATGAAGATAGCCGAGAAGTTTAACAAGCCTATTATTACATTCATTGATACACCAGGCGCTTTCCCTGGTTTGGAAGCAGAAGAGCGGGGACAAGGTGAGGCTATTGCCCGCAATCTTAAAGAAATGTTCATGCTCAAAGTGCCGGTAATCTGCATCGTGGTAGGTGAAGGTGCATCGGGTGGTGCTTTGGGAATTGCTATTGGCGATCGGGTTTTAATGTTAGAAAATTCATGGTACTCAGTCATCTCGCCAGAAAACTGTTCAGCCATTTTATGGCGTAGCTGGGATTTTAAAGAACAAGCGGCTGAGTTGCTAAAACTTTCATCGAAAGATATGTATGCACTTAAGTTGATTGATGGCGTTGTAAAAGAGCCATTGGGGGGAGCACATACCGATGTGAAAACAATGGCGGCTGAAGTAAAAAAAGTCATTCTTCAGAATTTTCAGGAGCTAAATAAACTTTCGCCCCAGGATAGAATCAATCAGCGCATTGAAAAGTTTTGTGCTATGGGGGTAGTTAAAGAATAATTCAAATTCAAGAATTAATATTCTAAATTGAGGTCGCACACAGCGACCTTTTTTATTGACTTTTGAATATGAATTTACATGTAATTAATGCTGGGTTTTTTAAACTGGATGGTGGGGCTATGTTTGGTGTTGTGCCTAAGTCAATCTGGCAAAAATCAAACCCGGCCGATGATAATAATTTATGCTCCTGGGCCATGCGTTGTTTGCTGATCGAGGATGGAAACAAACTAATGCTTATTGACAACGGCCTGGGTGATAAACAAGACGCCAAATTCTTCAGTCATTATTATCTGCATGGAAATGATTCACTGATGAATTCACTAAGACAAGAAGGTTTTACAGCTAACGATGTAACCGATATGTTTCTTACTCACCTGCATTTCGACCACTGTGGTGGTGGTGTAAAGAAAGAAGGTGAGAATCTTATACTTACATTTCCGAATGCAACCTATTGGTCCAACGAAGATCATTGGCAATGGGCTACAAAACCGAATGCAAGAGAGAAAGCCAGTTTTCTTTCCGAAAACATCTTT
>DAOOCD010000375.1:0-2898 GCA_035408225.1 Cyclobacteriaceae bacterium
AGTGATGTCGATGAAAAATACTCAGAGCTCGTGCGTGAAGTCAATGCCCTGCGCAATGAACTGCCGCAGAACATCGCAAGCATTGAGGTCCGCAAGGTTACTCCTTCCGATGTGAACGTAATCCAAATTGCATTGGTATCAGAAAACGCTTCGCGCGACAAGCTAAAGGAGTATGCCGAAAATCTGCAAGACCAATTGGAGCAAATCAAAGAATTGAAGAAGGTAAAAATTCATGGCTTGCCTGAACGCATCGTGCGCATCGACCTGAAGCTGGATAAGATGGCCCAGATGCGTATACCGCTGGAGGCTGTAATCGGAAGCTTGCAAAGTGAGATTGCCAATATTCCGGGTGGCAATGTGAATGCCGGAACAAAATCATTCAACATTAAGACCAGTGGCAACTATGCAAACATGGATGAAATCAGAAACACCATTGTCTATTCGGCTAATAATAAAAATATAGTGCTGGGTGATGTAGCTGAAGTTTACAACACCTTTGAAGAAGAAACGCACATCACCCGACTGAATGGCTATCGCAGTGTATTTATTACCGCGGCTCAAAAATCGGGCGAGAACATTACCAAAACACAAAACCTTTATTTGCCGGTGATCGAAAAATTCAAGAGTACGCTACCGGCTAATATTGATTTGGTTCATCACTTCGATCAGGCTTACAATGTAAACAAACGATTAAGTGGTTTGAGTGTAGATTTTATCATTGCCATATTGTTAGTAGCCATCACCCTGTTGCCCTTGGGCCAGCGCGCTGCCCTTATTGTCATGATTTCCATTCCGCTTTCGCTAGCCATCGGCATTGTGTTGATGAATGCCCTTGGCTACACCCTGAATCAATTAAGTATAGTAGGATTGGTGGTTGCCCTCGGATTGCTCGTAGATGATAGTATTGTGGTTGTTGAAAATATTGAGCGGTGGATGCGCGATGGTCACTCGCGCCTGCAAGCAACCTTGAAAGCCACACAACAAATTGGCTTGGCGGTAGTGGGTTGTACCGCTACATTGATCATCGCCTTTCTGCCGCTCGTGTTTCTACCAGAAGGTGCCGGTGAGTTTATTAGAAGTTTGCCGATGGGCGTTATAACTTCTGTTTTAGCTTCCATGGTTGTGTCTCTCACCATCATACCTTTTCTATCCAGCCGGTTGTTAAAAGAGAAACATGGTCACCCCGATGGAAATATTTTCATGCGAGGCTTGAAAAAGATTATCCACGGAAGTTACTCCAAATTACTTGACAAGGCGTTGGCAAAACCCTGGTGGACTATTGGTATAGCTGCACTAATTTTCGTTGGCTCGCTGCAATTGTTTCCTGTTATTGGTTTCAGTTTGTTCCCGGCCAGTGAAAAACCACAATTCCTGGTAGAGATCACAACTCCACTTCAATCCAACTTATCGTATACCGATAGCATTACAAAACAGATTGAGCGCGAGTTAAGCACGCACGCCAGAATTACCTATTTCGCCACCAACGTGGGAAAAGGCAATCCCCGTATTTATTACAATGTGATTCCCGAAAATGAGCGCACTGATTATACCCAGATTTTTGTGCAGTTGGATGAACAGGCTTCTGCCGAAGACAAACTGGAACTGATTGAAGAGTTGCGCACGAAGTGGACGCCCTATCCAGGCGCCAAAGTAGAAGTTAAGAATTTTGAACAGGGTCCACCGATCAACGCACCCCTTGAGATCCGGTTATTTGGCGACAACCTTGATACACTCCGGTCGCTGGCAACGCGGGTCGAAACTATGCTGGGCCAAACGGAGGGCACCATTTATATCAACAACCCGGTGATGCATTTGAAGTCGGACATTAAAGTGGATATCAACAAAGAGAAGGCCCAGATGCTGGGTGTATCTACTGTTACTATCGATCGCACCGTGCGTTTGGCAGTAGCCGGACTTACTGTTGGAAAATTCTCAGATAAGAATGGAGATGATGTTGAAATTCTACTTACCAAAGGAAATGCAGGAACCCCTACCCTGAATGCACTCGAAAATCTTTATGTAAATACACAACAAGGACGCGCGGTGCCTTTGAAGCAGGTAGCAAATCTGAAACTTGAAGCCTCGCCCCTGAACATCAATCATTATGATAAGATCCGGATGGTGGCGGTGACAGCCTTTGTAGACAAGGGTTTTCTTGTAGGCAATGTGGTCAATGATGTGATTGAAAAAATGGATAATATGAATCTACCGGCCGGGTACAGTTATGGCATGGGTGGTGAAGTGGAAAGTCGGGAGAAATCGTTTGGCGGATTTGAGAAAGTAATTATCGTTACCATCTTTTTATTCATTGCCGTTCTGATTCTTGAGTTCCGCACCTTTAAGAGCACGCTGATAGTACTATCCGTTATTCCGTTGGGAATTGTAGGTGCCGTGCTGGCCTTATTAATCACAGGCAACTCACTTTCGTTTGTGGCTATTGTGGGGCTAATTGCGCTGGCTGGTATTGAGGTAAAGAACACCATTCTGTTAGTAGATTTTACGAATCAATTGCGCGAGCAAGGCAAATCATTGGAGATAGCAATCCGTGAAGCGGGTGAAGTACGCTTCCTGCCGATCATTTTAACTTCCATGACGGCTATTGGTGGACTACTGCCTATTGCGCTTTCTTCCAATCCATTGATTTCGCCCCTGGCAATTGTATTAATTGGTGGGTTGATCAGTTCAACATTGTTATCGCGTGTGGTAACACCTGTGGTGTATAAGTTAATCCCGCCAAGGGTTACAGTGAAGGAAAGTGTTCAATAATACCGGGGCTAAAGCTAAAACCGTCAGGTCTTCCGACCTGACGGCAATTTAATCCAACAAATCAGCTCTCTAAAAGTGGGCATTTCAACCAGCCTGCTGTAGATAATAATACACAACCACCCCGTAAACTTT
>DAOOCD010000376.1:0-2878 GCA_035408225.1 Cyclobacteriaceae bacterium
TTTTGTCGGGGCGGCCAGATTCGAACTGACGATCTCTTGGTCCCAAACCAAGCGCGATACCGGGCTACGCTACGCCCCGAGCGTTAAATGAGGCGCGAAGATATAAAAACATCTTCAACAACCAAGACTTTGTGATCCCAGCTGGAGTCGAACCAGCAACCTGCTGCTTAGAAGGCAGCTGCTCTATCCAGTTGAGCTATGAGACCTGACTTTGAAAGAGCGGAGGGGGGGGGATTCGAACCCCCGGTACGGTTTAACCCGTACGACAGTTTAGCAAACTGCTGGTTTAAGCCTCTCACCCACTTCTCCAGAATCATATTAAGAACTACCTCCTATTCTAAACTAATATAAAACCACCCGTACGACAAGTTTATCCGCCAGCTGACGGATGGTTTAAGCCTCTCACTCACCTGTCCTCTTATCCAATCTCTTTTTGAAAGGTGTTGATTCTTCCCTAAAAAAGGATTGCAAATATAATGGCAGAAAGATAGTAATCCGCCTCCTTTTACCTTTTTTTTGCCTGTTCAATTGATCGATCATGACACTTCAAATTCTTGCAGACTATTCTACTTTGAGCAAAACTACTGCAAATCTTATAATCGATTATATTAAAAAGAAGCCATCTGCGCTTATCTGCTTAGCCTCAGGCCACACACCCATTGGAGTTTTTCAAGAACTTCAGAAAGCCGTACAAGCAAAGCAAGTCGATTTAAGTAAATGTATTTTCCTGAGCCTGGATGAATGGGTAAATATTGACCCGTCCGATTCCGGCTCCTGCCTTTCGATGCTGAAAAAAGACTGCTTCGCCCCACTCGGGATTGGTGCGAATCAGGTTGAGTTTTTTGATGTGTCAGTGAGTGATCTGCAGAAAGAATGCGATCGCATCAATGCGCTTATTGAATCCCGTGGTGGGCTGGACATTATGCTTGTGGGAGTTGGAACCAACGGGCACATCGGCATGAATGAGCCGGGCACTTCGTTCAAATCCTACGCACACATCAGCGAACTGGCTGAAGAGACCAAATCGGTTGGACAAAAGTATTTTCAAAAGAACACTTCACTCTCTCTGGGAATCACCCTCGGTCTAAATCATCTGCGCGAAGCAAAACTTCCCATTGTAATGGCCAATGGTACAAAGAAGGCCGCCATTATCGCCAAGGGACTTCAGGGTATAGCCACGGAAGAAATTCCGTTAAGCGTTGTTCATCTTATTCCACAGGCGCATGTGATGTTGGATAAAGAAGCGGCTGACTTGATTCAAGAATTGAGAATTGAGAATTGAGATTTTTGAGTGCGGGATTACAGGAATTGGGTATTGGATATTGGGGCATGAGTGGTTGTTTTGCGTAGCGGGAGGTGTTAAATTGCACAGATTATTTTTCTATGACTCTGTTTCGGGACTTTGGGTGGGTTGAAGGGATTTTTCTAGGACTATTCGCTATCGCTTATGGATTATACCTGTTTCGCATAATCCGAATCAGCCGGTTGCTAAATACCCCCTACGCTACCGTATTTATAAAATTACTTCTACGATCGGCTGTACTAATCTTATTGATCATCGCCATCCTGGGTCCCACCTTTGGCGATTCGAAACGCGAAATTAAATCGGTCGGTAAAGACATCATGATTTGTGTTGATCTTTCGAAGTCGATGGATGCCTTTGATGTGCAACCTACCCGACTGGAGAAAATAAAATTTGAGATGAAGAAGATTGTAGCGGCCTTCAACTCAGATCGGTTGGGTGTTATTATCTTTTCTTCGGAGGCCTTTATGCAGTGCCCGCTTACGTACGATCAGAACGCATTGAACCTGTTCATTGAAACTATGAATACAAGCCTGGTACCAGGCACCGGTACAGATTTTGGTCCGCCTATAAAAATGGCTCTATCGAAACTGGAGGACCAGGAAACGCCCAGCAACCAGCAAAAGTCTAAAGTGATTGTCCTGATCAGCGATGGTGAAGATTTTGGCGAAGAAACCAATGAGATCGCCAAGGAAGTTGAAGATCAGGACATTCGTTTATTCACGCTGGGGGTTGGCACCGAACATGGAAGTCAGATTGCAACATCACGAGGTGGATTTAAAACCGACCAACAGGGAAATACAGTTGTTACCAAGCTTAATCCCAGTTCGTTAAAGAACCTGGCGAGCAAAACGGATGGTCAATATTTCGAGATCAATGAATCGCGTAACGATGTAAATAAACTCATCAACGCAATCAATAAAATTGAAGGCCAGGTACGCGATGCCCGTCTGGTAGATGTCTCTGCGAATCGCTACTTTTACTTTTTGCTTGCGGCCTTAATTTTGCTTGTGTTGGATGTATTGGTGAGTGTGAGGACGGTGAGAATATGAAACCTTTAAATCTGAAAGTTAAAAGTAGCAAGTGGAAAGTAAAAAGTGGAAAGCTTAAAGTAAGATGATGAAGGGATTGATTTTGATTGTAATGGTTTTGGCGATGACGATTGATCCGGGTGAGATCGGAAAGATCAATTCACTTAAATCGCAAGCAAAGGACGCTTATAAAAAAGGCGACTTCAAGACAGCTATTTCTAAGTACCGGTATCTCGTAGATTCATTAGGTGTGCAAGAGGATGAAGTAAAACTCAATCTGGCCAACTCCTACTTTCAGTCGAACGACACGACCAATACGGCTACCAGCTACCAGCCCTTAACACAAAGTACCAATCCGAAGATTCGGTCTATTGCCAATCAGCAACTAGGAGTTCTTTCCAATCGTCAGAATAAGCATGAGGAAGCACTCGCCAATTTCAAGCAAGCTTTGAAGGCTGATCCTACCAATGATGATGCGCGATATAACTATGAGATGGTGAAGAAGAAACTGGAAGAGCAGAAGAAAAAAGAGGAGGAGCAAAAG
>DAOOCD010000377.1:0-2875 GCA_035408225.1 Cyclobacteriaceae bacterium
GCCACAAGGCCAATCATTGCCCCAAAAATTCCAGCTATTACTCCGATAAGCGCTCCGCCAATTGCCAGCCATACGGGAAATGTCAAGACAAGAATAATCACAATCAGTAGGGTGGACCCCGGGGATGAGCTTTTTGTGGACATGAGAATTGGTTTACAAAATGCTAAAGCAAGAATCGTTCACAATTCTTCAGAGATTATTTTTTCAAAAAAACAAAGAAACTGAAAGCCACTGTGTTCAGGATTGTATAAATCTGAACACAAGGATTTACAAAAATGAACACTAACTGCGTTTGTGATAATTCAAAATAGCCAGACTATTGAGTACGATTCCAAATAGTAAAACGATAAGCATATGATAGCGGATGTCGTATAGAGTACTTCCCTTCAGTACTACCATCCGCATTACTTCAATAAAGTACGTGACCGGATTAAACCAGGTAAAAATCTGAGCCCACTTGGGCATGCTATCAATAGAAGTATATAATCCGCCTAGCAAAATGAAAATCATCATCATGAAAAATGAAAGCAGCATAGCTTGTTGCTGTGTATTTGCAAAGGTTGATACGAGTAAACCCAATCCCAAAATCGAGATCAGATAAACCCCTGCAAATACATAAATAGTAAATACACTACCAACAGGAACAATGCCATAGGCAATCCAGGAGATTAATAAACCAATGGTCAGGATTACCAATCCCAACACCCAAAACGGAATTAGCTTGCCCAGAATAAACTGATACTTACGAATAGGGGTAACGTTGATTTGCTCAATCGTTCCAACTTCTTTTTCTTTAACTATGTTTAGTGCTGAGAGAAATGCACCAACCATGGTTACTAAAATCACCAGTATCCCCGGCACCATAAAGAAACGATAGTTCATTAAAGGATTGAACCAGTTAATCGAAGCTATTTCTATTACAGGCTGAGGATTTTGTCTTGGCATTTGCACCCATTCGAGGCGTACCTCCTGATTGAAATCACCGATAATACTTCGAAGATAGGCGCCACCAAGACTTGCTTTCACACCATTGATCGCATTGATGGCGAGGAAGAGTGAAACTTCATCTTCCCGAATCAGATCCTTTTCAAACGAGTTTGGAATCTGAAGAATCAGATCAGCTTCATCGTGTTCGACATGCGTTAAGGCTTTCGTGTAAGAATCAGTGTAGTCAACCAGCGTGAAATAGTCTGTAGCTTTAATCTTATTAACAAGCTTTTGCGAATAGACTGAGTGATCGTAATCTACCACGCAAATCTTAACATTTTTCACTTCATAGTCGGCTGCCAATGGCATAATCAATAATTGGACGGCCGGCATTAAAAACATCATGCGCAGGATTGCCGGGTTTCTAAATACCTGGCGGAATTCTTTCTCCAGCAAAATAAGCAGCGCCCTCATTCAAGTCGGGTTTTAAACTTTTTAATACTAACTACCATGAAGAAAATGGTCATCCCGGTTAAGATCAACGTTTCCTTCCATACATGCTCAAATCCTACTCCTTTAATCATGATGTTCCTGACTATATTATAAAACCACTTTGCCGGTACGATATTAGAAACAACCTGCAGGGGTACTGGCATGTTCTCAATGGGGAACATGAATCCACTCAGCATAACGGTAGGCAGAAAAAGCCCCATTAACGAAATCAACATGGCAATCTGCTGAGAATCTGAAACCGAAGAAATCAACAGACCAAGCGCCAACACGGTAATTGTAAACAATAGACACTCAACTACCAGCAACGTTAAACTCCCTTGTATCGGCACTTCAAGCACAAATACACTCAGCAGTAAAATGCTGGCGATGTTTACTGCCGAAAGAATAAAGTAGGGCACCATCTTGGCAATAACTACCCGAATCGGCACAATCGGTGAAACCAAAATCACTTCCATGGTTCCCATTTCTTTTTCGCGTACAATTGAAATAGAAGTCATCATGGCACATACCAGCATAAGTACCATAGCCATTACCCCAGGCACAAAATTGTATGAGCCCTTCAGTTGTGGATTATACAACATTCTCATTTCCGTATTAATGGAATACGGCAAATGCGCGGACCCCCGCATGCTATTTTGGTAGTCAATAATTATCGCAGAGGCATAATTGATGAGTGTGTTAGCTGTGTTGGGATCCGTGGCATCACCAATTAATTGAATGGCTGCCTTGTTGGTGTGCAGAAGTTGCTCTTGAAAATTTTCCGGAAAGATTACCGCAAGCTTTATAGTGCCCGCCTGAAACGAAGATTCTAAGCGAGAATTGGAAGGAACATTCTCAACGATATCAAAATATCGGCTGGCCTCCAGTTGTTGAATGATGGCACGGGTTGTTTCATCTTTTGAGTTATCAAGAATTCCAATACGAGTATTTTTTACTTCATTGGTTAAGGCGAAACCAAAAATCAAAATCTGTGCAAGCGGCATTCCAAACAAAATCAACATGGTGCGTTTGTCGCGCCATACGTGCAGGAATTCTTTGCGGATAAAGAAGATGAATTGCTTCATAGTAAATCAGTAGGCACTAGGCAAAAAACAGTAGGCAACAAGTTGACTAAGATGTTATGTTTCTTGCAATCTGTTTTTATTTTCATTTTACTCAAGCTTATAAAGACACAAAAACTGCATACTGCCAATTGCTTACTACCTGCTTTTCAATCATCTCCCCTCTTTGCTCTTCGCGCCAATTGCAAAAAGACCTCACCCATATCTTTTGCTGTGTATTTAATCTTTAATTCAACGGGTGCACCTAATGCCGCAATCTGGCCGTCTACCATAATCGAAACCCTATTACAATATTCCGCCTCATCCATGTAATGCGTAGTAACAAATACAGTGGTACCACGATTAGCTGCTTCAAAAATCATTGTCCAGAATTC
>DAOOCD010000378.1:0-2855 GCA_035408225.1 Cyclobacteriaceae bacterium
AAACTTGAAGGGGTGTGGATGGATTGAGCGATTACATTTGGATTATAGCCCCAATGCTCCATGATATCGATCTCTCCGCATGCCGGCCAGGTTGTTGTACCATATTGGCTGGCAAAGTATGCACCCGGTTCGTTGATGTTCTTACCCAGCATCCAGATTGCGGGGAATGTACCATTTCCGGCAGGCAACTTTGCCCGAACATCCACACGTCCATACTTAAATGCGTATTTAGAGTTTAATCGGGTAGAGGTGTATTGCTTGGTGAGACCCTGATCTGCAAAGCTTTCTTTTTTCGCTACAATATTTAAAAAACCATTTGCGATGAATGAATTTACATCTCTATTCGTGTAGTGTTGTTGTTCATTACCGAACCAACCACTTGGCGTAGGAATTTGTGTTTGACGAAACCAATGGTCATTGGCAGGAGCACCCGTACCCACAAATTCATCAGACCATACCAAGGTGTAGTCACCGGTAACACCACCGACATAGTTTGATGTTTGCACTACATCGTCAAATAAATAAGTTGAATTTGCACTACCATCACCTTGCGTCCCTAAGTCAAATATGAAAACTATCTTATTGTTTAGATTGTTTACTCCGGCTACTCCTGCAAAATCAAACGTTAGTTCCTGCCAAACATTAGCCGTTGTTACACCTACCGATTCTTTTTCAAACGTAGGCCCTGATCCTTCAAATTTCAATAAGAGCTTCTTTCCGGCTACCGGGGAGAGAACTTTTACCTTAATAACCTTATTGGTTGCAAAGTTTACCGGAGAAGCCATGGTTATAAAACTTCCACCAAAATCCGCGCCCGGGCTCTTAATCATTTTTGCTACGGTGGCGCTGGTGTTTATTCCGTTGATTTGCGGGTTAGCAATCTTGGTTACAGCCCCACCCAGAAAATCAGTAAACGTGTAAGAGATTGTAGCGGATTCAAAATCGAGAGGCAACTCTGGCAATACCGGTTGGGCAAGAGCGCAGCAAAATACCGAGGAAACGAATAACACAACGATTATAAAATTTTTCATAAGGTTTAAATTTAAGGTTGTGTTACTTCAATTTTGCCCAAACTCATCGGTCCAAATAAAATGGTTGGTTTAATGGTTTCAAGACAAGATACCGCAACTCCCGGATATTACAAAGAACTGAAACTTCCTTGTACTAGATTGTTGTTGGTCAAGAAGACCAACAAAGGCGAAGGAGTGAGTGTGGTCTCATGAACCCCGAAGGGTTTTCAACCCGTGGCTATGATAAAGAAAGATAAAACGAGCCACAGAAAAGTTAAGATCGAGCATCGCATAATTTGGCGCGGAAAAGGTGAACGATGTTAGCCCCGACAAGTCGGGGTGCATTTCTGCGTTAAAAAATTAATATTGATTTCAGTCTGCGGGGACACAGACCAAGGGGAAGAGTTGAATAAATAATTATCCGTCAGCTTGCAGCATTCCGTTGTTGGTCAGGCGACCAACAATAACAAAGCGACCAACAACAAGGCGAAATGATTTGAAACTACAACTTCTCCCCCGCCTGAATCTTCCTGGCGATCTCTTGCACCTCATCCAGTACGCGCAGCAAATTACCGCTCCACAGTGCAGCAATTTGTTCTTCCGTATAGCCACGCTTCACCAGTTCCAGGGTAACGTTAAATGTTTCGGAGGCATCGTTCCAGCCGTCTACACCACCGCCACCATCAAAGTCTGAACTGATGCCCACGTGTTCTAATCCTATTTTCTTTACCAGGTAGTCAATATGATCTACGAAATCGGCCACATTCACCGGAGGAGCCACCGGATTTACCTCTTGTTCTATTCTTGGTTTGGCTTTTTCCCGGATCGCCATATAGCCAGCGATATATTTTTCGCGCGCTTCGTCACTCATTTCTCGGATGGCTGAGCGCGGCACCATTTCAAAACCTTCGGCCCTGGCCACTTCTGCGATCACCGAATCAGCCTTCGCACTATTCGCTTTATTCTTTTCTGTGTTTACATAACTTTTGAATGCCACCGCCTGCACCACACCACCATTTTCTTTCAGCATCATCAATTGTTCATCATCTAAATTTCTGCTTACATCGTTCAGTGCACGTGCTGAAGAATGCGAAGCAATGACAGGTGCTTTAGATAGGCGCATCATTTCCATGTTGGCTTCTTTTGACGGATGTGAAAGATCTACCATAATGCCCCACTTATTCATTTCGGCAATGGCTTGCCGCCCTAAATCACTGAGCCCATGGTGCAACCAAACGCTATCACTTTCACCGGTATTTGAATCGCTCAGCTGACTATGACCATTATGAGCGAGCGACATGTAGCGTGCACCGCGTTCCTGAAATTCTTTTACCCGGTTAATGTCTGTTCCCATCGGGTATGCATTCTCCACGCCTATCATGGCCACCTTTTTTCCGGAGGCGACTATTCTTCTCACATCTGCGGACGTCAGTGCCAGTTCAATTTTATCAGGAGCAATCTCTTCACACAACCGGTGAATCGCTTTGAACTTATCATCCGCATTGGCATAGGCTTTTTCGTAACCTGCTGGTGTTAATTCACCCTGACCTGTGTATACAATAAACCAGGCTACATCCAGTCCGCCTTCAATCATTTTAGGAAGGTTTACCTGCGAAGAGAGTCGTTGGGTATAATTCGTTTCGCTTGTAAAGTTGGTGGTGTTGATATCGTCATGCGTATCGAGGGTAATCACGCGGTCATGGATGCCTTTTGCTTTCTCCACCAATTCGGCTTCCGTAAGCTCCGGCTTTTCTTTTGGGCCGCATGCGGAAAGTGTGATCAAGACAATGGAAAGTAAACAGGTCAATTGTTTCATGGGTTTTTGATTATTGGAACCTAAAAATA
>DAOOCD010000379.1:0-2790 GCA_035408225.1 Cyclobacteriaceae bacterium
ATCTGGTGGTTCCTGCTTTTTTGGTTGCCTTCGTATTTCACAGAAGTGTATGGAGTTGATTTCAGAAAACCCAATTTGCAATTGGCGGTGATCTACACAGTTACAACACTAGGTAGTATCGGAGGTGGGTATTTATCTTCTTACCTGATCAGAATTGGATGGCCGGTATTTAAAGCGCGTAAAATATCCATGTTGCTTTTTGCCATCTGCGTGGTTCCCATTATGACTGCGCGTTTTGTAGATCATGTGTGGATTGCCGTAGCGCTGATGAGCCTTGCGGCAGCCGCACACCAGGCATGGAGTGCAAATATTTTTACTACCGTATCGGATATGTTTCCGAAAAAAGCGGTGAGTTCGGTGGTGGGCATTGGGGGGATGGCTGGTTCCGTGGGCGGGATTTTCTTTCCGCTGATTGTAGGCAATTTATTAAATCACTACAAACTATTGGGCAACATTACTCTGGGATATAACATCCTCTTTCTTATTTGTGGTGTTGCCTATCTGTGGGCGTGGTTGCTGATGCATTGGCTGGCGCCAAAGATGAAGAGAGTTGAGATATAATAGGGTGTCCTACACCTGGCAATCGCAGGCATTAAGGTGTAGGACACCTTGCAGCATTTAAAGCTCTATTTCTTTTTGGTGTCTTATGTCTTGTGAAGAGGATCCAATCAGGATGGTAAACTTCCCAGGTTCAACTGCCCATTTTCCATTACCCTGATATAAAGAAAAACTTTCTTCATCTAACAGGAAACTTACTTTCTTGCTTTCTCCGGCTTTCAAGCGAATGCGTTGAAAAGCTTTCAGCGTACGATCCGGAGTGGTAAAAGAAGCTACATTGTCTCTAACATAAAGTTGCACCACTTCATCTCCATCTTTATTGCCACTGTTTTTTATTGTAATGTCTGCCGTAACTTCAATTTTTCCGTTTTGATTTTTTGAATGTACAGTTAAGTCTGAGTATTCAAACGTGGTATAGCTTAATCCATACCCAAACGGATAGAGTGGTTTGCCCGACTCATCCACATACTCACGCTGATAGCTAAGCCGTTTGGCGGTGTAATACACAGGTATTTGCCCTAACGAGCGCGGCACGCTTACTGTCAGCCTACCGGCAGGATTATAATCTCCAAATAAAACATCGGCAATAGCATTGCCCCCTTCCATGCCAGGATACCAGGCGTTCACAATGGCAGGAATATTTTCTTCTGCCCAGGTAGTAGTTAATGGCCTTCCCTGAATCAGCACAAGCACCACGGGCTTTCCAAGTTTTGTTATCTCCGCCATCAGCTTCTCTTGTTTTCCCATCAGGTTGAGTGTGGCCCGGTCATACCCTTCACCACTTTCCATATCATTCTGTCCATCTTCCGAAACTTTGGCAGCTCCCGTTTCTTCATATTCCGATGAAAAATCGCGGGTACTGGATCCACCCATTACCATAATCACAACCTCCGATTCTTTAGCGACTTTAATGGCTTCTTCAAATCCTGCTTCCGACTCGTTACGGATCGCACACCCTTTCGCATAGTTCACCACCGTCTCTTTCGCAACATGATTTTTGATTCCCTCCAATACGGTAACCACATCGTCTTCTTTTTGTGGCGCAGTATAATCGCCCAGCATGTTGTAAATATTATCCGCATTCGGGCCAATCACAGCAATGGACTTATAATCCTTCCGGAGTGGGAGGAGAGCATTTTTATTTTTCAGCAGGATGATTGATTCTGTTGCAATGGTGCGTGCTAACTTCCGATGCTCAGCGATAACCGTATTAGTCAATATGTTTCTTTCATCCGTAAGGGGATGATCAAAAAGACCTACCACGAATTTTGCATTGAGAACTCTATATACGGCTTCATCCAAAACATCCAGTTTTAACTTTCCGCTCTTCGCTAATTCAATAAGGGAAGGGTGGAAATCCGTTGCACCTAAATCAGAATCAACACCTGCCATGAGG
Organism: Cyclobacteriaceae bacterium; assembly: GCA_035408225.1. Lineage (GTDB taxonomy): Bacteria > Bacteroidota > Bacteroidia > Cytophagales > Cyclobacteriaceae > ELB16-189. Next base: position 1,955 of record DAOOCD010000379.1, read on the forward strand.
GCTTGTAAGGCGGCCTCATTGTTATCAGCTGCAACACCATGGCCTACAAGTCCGCGGATCGCAAACAAGTCTGAAACAACAAACCCTTTAAATCCCCATTGGTTGCGAAGTAAATCGGTAAGCATGTAGCGATTGGCTGTTGAAGGAATACCATCAATTTCATTATAGGAACTCATCACCGATAACGCACCTGCCTTTACGGCTGCTTCAAACGGAGGGAACAGAAATTCGTGAAGTTCGCGTTCGCCAAGATGTGCCGCACCTGCATTATGCCCGCTTTCCGGAGAGGCATGACCCGCCATGGCTTTCAACGTTGAGATCACGCTCGCATTGTTTTTCAGATCAGTCCCTTGCAAGCCTTTCACAAACGAAACCCCAAATCGCGAAGTGAGATACGTATCCTCACCAAAGGTTTCTTCCACCCGCGACCAGCGAAGTTCCCGTGCTAAATCAAGTACCGGACCATAGCCAATGTGTGCACCCCTCGTTCGAATCTCTTTCGCAATTGCTTTACCCATTTGTTCAATCAGGTCCGGGTTCCAGGTGGCAGAAAGTCCCAGTGACGTTGGAAACACAGTGCCATCGAGGGCCATAAATCCATGCGGACATTCTTCGGCAAGGATTAAGGGTATCCCTAAACGACTGTTTTCAATCACATAGCGCTGCATTTGATTGACGGCTTTTGCAGACAAGTCGTTGGTAAGGCCTGTGGATAGTCTCCGTTTTGTCCATGGGTCAGCACGCATAAATCCCCATAAGCTTCCAATGTGTCGTTGGGTGATATCTTTTTTTAGCTCATCCGTAATGATAACCTCATTGCCTTTTCGCTCATACAT
>DAOOCD010000380.1:0-2788 GCA_035408225.1 Cyclobacteriaceae bacterium
ATACCCTGGCCCGGCAACCCCTACACCAACGCTAAGTGTGGGGCTTTGTGAATATTTCGTTACTTCATGTGCAGCAGTATTAAAAACAAAAATAGCATCGGGTCTAAGGGTATCAGATTTCAAACCTCGACTCTTCAATTCCTGGTTGGCAGCGTAGGTGATGTAACCTGCATATAGTTTTTCGTAGCGATAACGATTTAGTACACTATCACCAGGTGCGAGCCAGGCATAGGTTTTGAACTTTGTAAAATCAGTCTTTGAATCAAAGTCCACATTTACTTTTTGAGCCATGGAGGCAACGGAAGTAACTAAAACGAGAAGGCAAAGACAGCTTACGAGAGGTAGTTTATTTTTCAATGTGGTTTGGAGTTAGTTATATGTGAGACGGCCTACACCATAAAGTGCCAGGCGCCTATGTAGCTACTTTTTCTTTCGACCAAAATGGTACCCGATCTGAAACTGATACCGGTATCCATAGGCCCAGGTGCTTACCTTTCCTTTAGAGGCAAACTCCCCTTCATTAACCAATTCTTTGAATGCAGGAAAGCGTTCCATCAAATCAAGTACAACCTCATTTGTAATTTCGTCCGGATCAAATGTATAGGTTCCATCCATACTCGTCTTGAAACTATAGTTAGAAACAGAAGGGCCAATAAACACCAGATCTATGGCCCATCGATTGTTAAGGATGAACTGGTAACCCAGTTGCACACCAATGTTCAGGATGTTTAAGTCGCTTTTTAAATCAGCATACTCTAATACTCCATTGTTATCTATTTCTAGGGAACGTCCATTTGAATAATTATGGAATGTGGTGTACGGTCCAAGGTAAACCCCATGAGGCGCTCTGTATTTATTTTCTTTCTGCAAATAGAATCGGTACTCACCACCAATCTTTATTCCGGAAGCCTGGGTTTCTCCGGTCACATTTACATTAGTATTATCGATTTTGCCAAAGACTGTGGGAAATTGTTGATACCCGGCTATAACTCCCCAGGTCTGGTAAGGTTTGTTTTTGGTAACCCGCTCATAGGCAAACACAACCGCATTCCGGTAGAGCCAGTAAGATGTTATGTCAAGCTTAATGACGTTTTTTCGCAACGTAGTATCGCCCTTTTGTGCTTGTGCAGGCATCCATACTGCGAGAAAAAGAATTGAAACGCAGAATAGTTGTTTAGCTATATTTTTCATTTTACCAGCCGCCACCGAGGGCCTTATAGAGTCGAACAGTTGAAATCAATTGATTTTGAAGCGCAAGGGACTTACTGTATTCCGAATTTAGTAATTCACGCTCGGCATCCAATACTTGCAAAAAGGATGTGTACCCGTTATCATACAAAGCTTTGGAAAGCACCAATGATCTTTGCGTTGCCGCTACCTGTGTCTGTCGGGCACCAAATTCATTGCGGTAGGTTCTTACTTCTGCCAGCGTATTTTCTACTTCTGCAAATGCAGTGAGTACGGTTTTTTCATATTGATAGCCAACTTGTTTTGCTTTCGCCCGTTCTGCTTCTACCCTGCGCTTGTTTTGATTGAAGCGGAAAATGGGTCCGGTCAATTGCCCGGTAACAGATCCTAAAAACGCATCAGCCGTGAACAAATTAGAAATACTGGGGCTTGCCACTCCCAGTAAACCTGTTAGGCTAAGTGATGGGAAACGCAATGCAACGGCTATACCTACACGTTCGGTTTGTGCAACAAGTTGTTGTTCTGCACTACGAATATCCGGCCTTCTTTCCAATAATTCTGACGGCAAACCGCTTGGAATGTCCAATGGCAATTGCTGCTCATCATTTCGTAAGCCACGTGTGATGGGCGAATAAGTTTTTCCTAACAAAATATTCAGAGCATTTTCAGTAATGATGATAGCCCGCTCAAGACTAAATAATTGCGATTGTGCATCGGCAGCAATATTTTCGGCCTGCAATTTATCCAACTCCGAAACATTGCCTTTTTCAAATCGCAGGGTAATGATGCGCAAATATTCCATACGACTCTCGTATGCTTTGCGCGTAATCTCCATCCGTTCATCCAATCCGCGGATCTGAAAGTATAATTCTGCAATCTGGGCCACCAAACTTATATACACTGATTTTCTTCCTTCATCGGTAGCGACCAGATCTGCATAAGCAGCGCGATTGGCATGGCGCAGTTTACCCCACAAATCAATTTCCCACGAAACATTACCTAACAGGGCAACTGAATTTTGCGAAAATGTTACTCCAGACTGATTGGCATCGTTACCAAAATCAGAAGCGCGGCCACGTGCATTATAATCCAGGAATGGAAACATGTTTGCCTGGTTGTAACCGAGAATAGCCTTCGATTCATCTACCCGGGCAATGGCAATACTCAAATCCAGATTTGAATCGATCCCTATCTTGATCAGTTTCTGCAAGGCAGTGTCCTGATACACATCCCACCATTTCATATTGGTGATGGAATCAGACTTGGCAGTTGCCTGAGTGTAGGCCTCTGGTTTTTTAGTATCAGGTCGCGAATACTTTGGTCCTACGGCACAGCCGGCAAGGATCAACAAGAATGCGATGAAAATTATTTTCTTCATATCAATGTGCCGGTTCAGAAGGTGAAACAGATGAATCGGTGCTTTTCTTTTTAGCTCCAATACTTTCGATGAATACAAACAGGGCAGGGACAACAATTACTCCAATAATTGTGGCGATTAATGTTCCACTGAATACCGCGATCCCCATAACCTTACGAGCTTCGGCACCGGCACCGGATGCAGTTAAAAGTGGAACCACACCCAGCATAAAGGCGAATGAAG
>DAOOCD010000381.1:0-2780 GCA_035408225.1 Cyclobacteriaceae bacterium
GTGCCGGTAAGTGCAGATGCAAACTCATCTACAGGTGCCTGCCGAAGTCCGCCCGTATATAAAACCCGCGCATGTACACCAAACGTTTTATTCGTTTTCTTCCACTCCTTCCCGGCCAGGAAGCTGCTGGTAAACTTTCCATTGAAGCGCGAATCAACATATTCATTAGCATCGTTCTGGTATTGCGACTCATACAGCGAACCGGAAATTATAAAATACACATTACCATAAAACCATTTTTCGACAAAGGCTTCAATACCATAATTTCTTCCCTTGCCGGTGCCTTCCAGATTGCTTTGCGGAAAGTCTTCCCACTGGTTGATGAGTGAATAATTGGAAAGACCTTCCTGTATGGGTACGTTGCTCAACTGATGATAATATGCCGAGGATACGATGCTTAAATCCGTACTGACCTTTCTCCGCCACTCGAATGTGTATTGATTGCTTTTCGTAAATGGCAACTGACTATTACCGGCAGTGATGTACGTTTGCACCTGTTGCCATTGGCTGGTAGTACCGTAGGAAAGCGTAAAGGAATTGCGCTTCACATTTCGGGAGAGACTTAGACGCGGCTCCCATGAAGAAGTACTATTGTACCCAAAATTCACATACCGCACACCGGCATTCAGATTAAACTTGCCTATGTATTGTGTCCAGTTCAGATACGGTTGCCAAAGAATTCCGCTTACGGTTCCGTTTACATTGGGATAAAAGGAATCGATGTACAAAGGAGTTACAGTCGATACATCCATGGAATTATCCAGATAGTTTGCAGTAAGTCCACCTTCCAACAACGCCTTATTGGTAAACTTATGAACTCCCTTAATAAACGTGGAAACAAGCAGGCGATCGGATGTATAATTTTCTGAATAGACATTTGGATAGGGAACTGTTGCACCCTGCGAAGTACGATCTTGTTGTTGTCCAGAAACTGAACCACCTACACTTAATGAAAGCCAACCAGGCTTAAACTGATTAACAAAGCCCACAGCATAAGAAGTACCTTTATAATCGATGGTGTAACGATCTTTCTCTTCTTCCCATTCGCTTTCCGGCTTGGCGTTAAACTTGTTCTCACTCAGGCCCGCAAAACCAAAGACAGAAAGATTACCGGCCTGTTTGCCCGGAACATTTAAATGAAATGATACATCCTGAAAATTGATGACTTCATCACCAAAGTCAATACCCAACTGAGAAAGTAATCCTACTGTTGAATACCGATAGTTAGCCAAAAAAGAACTTTTACTTTTCTTATTGAGAGGGCCTTCCGCTGCAAGGTCGATCCCAATTAAACTGGCCTGTGCAGTGTATTGCATTTTATCCGTTGCCCCGGGCCGCAATGTCATGTCCATAACTCCAGCCAGTGCATTACCATACCGCGCTGGTAAATTGCCCGAATAGAAATCTGTTTTATCTAACAATTGAGCACTGAGAATATTTACTCCACCCCCGCTGGCGGTGGGTTTATCGCTGAGGGTGCCGGCATTTGCCGTATGATTGGGATTAACAATATCCAACCCCTGAAGACGCCACAATACTCCGTTGGGTGAATAGCCTTTCACAGCAATTGAGTTGGCCTGATCATTGGCTGTAACCACCCCAGGATATGAATTAAGCATGCGCACGGGGTCAAAGAAATTAGCGGGCGCACGCATCGTCTTCTCAATAGAAAGCGAAGTAACACCCGGTTCAGCAATAGTTTCCGGAGTGACGACCACATCACTAAGCACTATGGCGGATTCCTGTAATTCGATTTCAATCACATTCATCTTTCCTGCAATCACGAGCAATTCACGTTCAACAGAAGTATAGCCGGTGAATGAAATCTCCATCCGGTATCTTCCGGGAGGTACTGTAATTACAAATTGGCCTTGTGTATCGGTGGAAGCCCCGGCAATCAGTATATCCCTTTCATAAACGGAAACACTGGCACTAACAAGGGCGGCCCCTGAGGTAACATCTTTTACTCGTCCGGAAACGGATTGAGTAATGTCCTGACCAAGAGAGAAAAAAGAAATAAAGATGCAGCCAATAAAAAAGATACGGGTCATGAGCACAAGAGAGATTTGTCTCAAAAGTACTACAGATTCTGAAACTATGTTTAAAAGAAAAAAGGCGTCTGACCGCTTATTGCTAAATACGTTTAGCGGTCTGACGCCTCATCGTGGGCTGATAAAAAGTAGCTTATTGAAGGTTAAAGAATCGTCTTAAGATACTTGATGCAATTCTCCGTGCTTTGCATTGGGTTAACCGGATAGGTCTCCTGCTCGACAAAGAAATTCTTCATCCCTGCTTGCTTAGCTTTTGTAAACAGGTTCTTAAAGTCAATCGAGCCGGTACCCACATCGGCATTTTTTTCGGCATCTGATTTATCCATATCCTTCACATGCCATAATTGGAATCGGCCCGGGAATTTTTCAAAGTATTTAACAGGGTCCTGTCCGGCTCTTACTACCCAATAAATATCCATCTCCCATCCTACCAGTTTTGGATCGAGCTGCTGCAGCATGGTGTCAAAAATTACTTTGCCTTCTACTTGGTCAAATTCGAAGGCATGGTTGTGATAGCCCAATTGTAATCCATATTTTTTGGCTACCTCGCCTGCTTTATTAAGCGAATCGCAGGTCTTCTTTAACACATTCAATGAGCTATAGTATTGTTTATCCATCCAGGGTACTACCACATATTTCTGCCCCATCATTTTGGCATCGGCACAAGCCTGCTCCCATTTGCTTCCTGTGGCCAGATCAATTCCATAATGTCCGCTTACTATTTTTACA
>DAOOCD010000382.1:0-2753 GCA_035408225.1 Cyclobacteriaceae bacterium
CGTGACCGAAGCACTCGTTGATACTGATATACTTTCTTTCTATTTTAAAGGAGATGAAAAGGTAGTTGAGGGGTTTACCACTTATCTCAAAGAGTTTGACCAGATTACAATTTCAATTATTACTTATTACGAAATTATTGCTGGATTAAAATTCAAAAAAGCAGACAAACAACTTAGTGATTTTGAGGATTTTGTTGACAATAACACAATCCTTCATATTTCAGAAGATTCCGTTAAATTATCTGCTGAAATTTTTGCTGACTTAAGGCATAAAGGAATTACCATTGGCACCTCCGACATTCTTATGGCTGGTATTGCTCTACATAATGGGCTAACCTTAGTAACCAATAATATGAAGCATTATGAAGCCATTTCGGGACTTCTACTTGCAAATTGGAAAAAATTAATCTGAGCTACAATTCTTTAAATTACCTGAATAATTTTCATGCAAGCCATCAAAGAAACCCACTTTCAGTTTAAAGGCCAAACTGGTTTTTACCGGGGCAAAGTACGCGATGTATACTACTTTGGCGACACCATGGCCATGGTTGCTACCGATCGCATCTCTGCTTTCGATGTTGTATTACCCAAGGCCATTCCCGATAAAGGAAGAGTGTTAAATCAAATTGCAGCTTACAATCTACAAGCAACTAAAATAGTAGTGCCAAACTGGGTGCTTCAAACTCCGGATCCTAATGTTACGATCGGATTTAAGTGCGAACCTTTTGCGGTAGAGATGGTGGTGCGTGGCTACCTGGCAGGGCATGCTGCCCGGGAATACAAAGCCGGCAAACGGAAAATTTGTGGGGTTGCATTGCCCGATGGATTAAAAGAGAATGACAAACTCCCAACCCCTATCATTACGCCTACCACGAAAGCTAAAGTTGGCCACGATGAAGACATTTCACGCGAAGAGATCCTGGCTAGGAATATCGTAAGTGAAAAGGATTACATCCAACTGGAGGATTACACATTAAAACTTTACCAAAAAGGAACCGAGATGGCAGCCGCCCGGGGGTTAATCCTGGTGGACACGAAATATGAATTCGGGAAACATAATGGAACCATATATCTGATTGATGAAGTGCACACACCCGACTCATCCCGATACTTCTATAAAGAAGGCTATGAAGCCCGTCAGCAGAAGGGAGAGGCGCAAAAACAACTATCTAAAGAGTTCGTACGGCAATGGCTGATTGAGAATGGCTTTCAGGGAAAAGAAGGTCAGCAGGTTCCGGAAATGACCGAGGAAATCGTGCGATCTATCTCAGAGCGATACCAGGAATTATATAGGCAAATGACCGGAGAAGCCCTGACCCCTGTGAATTATGATACCTTACTTGAACGAATTGAGGGAAGTATCGTTAATTACATAAATTAACTTAATTTTAGACCGCAAAAGCATTTTTATGAAGTATTCGATCGACAAGCAAGAGAAATACACCCTGTTACGCCTCAATGAAGAGAAACTGGATTCCAACATTGCACCCCAGTTAAAATCGGAGATGGTAACCCTCCACGCAGAAGGTGTACGAAATATTATCCTGGATTTATCGGAAGTAAAATACACAGACTCTTCGGGCTTAAGTGCCTTGCTTGTTGGCAATCGTATTCTTCAGGAAGACAATGGGATTTTCATTCTCACCCGTTTGTCGGATCACACGTTGAAACTGATTAAAATCTCGCAATTGGATAGCGTACTTCATATCCTGCCGACCGTTGAGGAAGGAATTGATGCGGTATTCATGCATGAAATTGAAAAAGATATGAAAGAGGAAGATTAATGCTTCCACCTCACCCTCATCCCTCTCCAAAGGAGAGGGACTTTCAGCCTGAATTTTTCAGGCTGTTTTTGTTTCGGGGTAAAAAGAATTCTTCGTTACTTGAAGTCATCTCTAATCATTGAGAAATATTGGCAGTAATAAATTTTAAGATTCAAGGCGTCAGACCGCTTACTACGTTCACAAAGAGCGGTCAGACGCCTACCTATAAACTACCACGTGAGTATTAAGCTAACTATATTAGGATCGAGTGGTGCACTACCTGCCTATGGCCGATTTCCTACTTCGCAATACCTGGTTATTCAGAACCGGCATTTTTTGATCGATTGTGGCGAGGGCGCGCAGATGCAGTTGATGCGTTATCAAATTCCCATTCATAAGATTGATCACATCTTCATTAGTCATCTCCATGGCGATCACTATTTAGGTCTGATGGGGCTCTTGTTCTCCATGCACCTGCAACGTAGAGTGAATGATCTGCATTTATATAGTGCGATAGGGCTTGACGAAATTATTTTATTACAATTGAAGCACTCCAAATCAATATTAAACTACGAGATCCACTTTCATCCCTTCAACCCAGAACAAGCGGTGATTATCCATGAAGACGATGCCCTCACAATCCAAACCATTCCGCTGATACACAAATTACCCTGTGCTGGATTTTTGTTTCAGGAAAAGACAAAACCGGTTAAACTGAATAAAGAAAAACTTATTCCAGGAATACTTTTACAACATCTTGCGCAGCTGAAAACCGGGGCAGATGTTTATGATGATCGAGGCAAACTCCTCTATCTCAACCGTGACTTTACGTTGCCACCTACACCCTCCTATTCCTATGCTTTTTGTTCGGACACCGCCTGGAATGAAAAAATGGTTGAACAAATTCAAGGCGTAAACCTTTTATATCATGAAGCGACCTTTATGGAGGAAGAGATAGACAAAGCCCATGAAACCAAACACAGCACTGCG
>DAOOCD010000383.1:0-2702 GCA_035408225.1 Cyclobacteriaceae bacterium
TTCTGCTTACTGACGTGCGCGAAGCCGATACAAACAAACGGGTAGCCGATCATCTCTGGTTTAGTTATTCGCAAGGCTTTGAGAAAATTGTACTCACCGAAGGAACGATCTTGGAATTTGATGCCAGGGTAAAAGAATACTCGAAAGGATATGTGAATAAATCATTACATCGTAACCAACGAAATACTGATTATAAACTTAGCCACCCGACTAAGATTAAGAAGGCGCAATAAGACTTGTTCCAAATCAATACCAGAATTCGGTAGGTAAATACTATCTTGCTGAATTAATATAATTCTCAAACTATTTTATAGATGAAGCAGCGACTCTTGGATGAATTAAATAACAATACATATGTGATTTTGAGACCTTCATCCGTTGCTGGCATTGGCGTATTTGCTATTAGGGATATCGCAAAAGGATGCAGGGCCATGTTTAGTATGCCACATCAAGATGATCAATGGATTAAAGTTTCAAAGAGAGAATTTGAATTGCTGCCTCAACACACACAACATCTGATAGAGAACTATTGTCTGTATGACGAGGACCATTATTTTGTCCCCGATTATGGGTTTAAGAAAATAGACCTGTCGTTATTCCTGAATCACTCCGATTCGCCTAATATTATTTCCATTCAGGAGGGCGAATATTTTGAAGCTATTCGCGACATCAAAACTGGAGAAGAGTTATTCATTAACTATGGAGAAATTGTTGATGGCGAATAGTAGTAGACTAATTCTTTAAAATCCTAAACTCTACCCTGCGGTCAGGTCTTGTATAGCCGCACGTAAATTTCATTTACTGAAAACTTCAATCTGTAGCTCAGCACCTTCTTTAATCGTAATTATGTAATCCTGCTTATCGCTTGGATGTTGATGCTGAAATACCCGCTGATTAAAAATGCTAGGCGACAAATCACGTTTTCGAAGGTATTTACTCCACTGAGTTATGTCTTCTTCTGTTAGGTTATTATCACGTTGCTTGGCCATCATGTTTATCATAAAGGGGTCACGTGAATTACTCATCCAGCGGGTTGCATCTTGTCTTACTTCTATTTTATACTTACCTGCAATCAGTCCCTCGTTAGCGGATACTGAAAATCGTCCAAGTTCGTCTGTGCCGGTATTGGTAATATAAACAACTACGGGTGGAGCATTTGGCTCGTCAGCTGGTGTTAAGATTACCATCCCTCTTATCAATGGCGCACCATCCAACTTGACCAAACCTGATATTGAATATTTTGGCTTGTCAGACAGAAATCCTCCAACTTTCAACCAGGTATGCATCAACTTAGGCCACTCACCTAAGATTGGATCACCAATAGCGAATCCTGTTCCGTGCTCACCATTGCGAAAAAAATGTGCCTCAACGGGAATTTTTGCATCGAATAAATTAGCATATAATTGTATCATACCTTTAAGACTACCCGTATCTTCCGCTGTGCCATACATAAATGTTGGCGGCAGACTTGCTAACACAAGTGGATCTATAGTGGCAGGCATCTGCATGGATCCGTATGCCAGTATCATAAAATCAAGATTCGTAGTGAAGCGATCGAGTAGATCAACAGAATTGGCTTTGCCTGAAAGTGAATTAAAGGCCACATCAGCAATTAAATTCGCACCGGCAGAAAAACCAACCGCACCCACATGCTTTGGATTGATGTGATATTCCGAAGCATGGGCGCGGATATACTGAATACCTCGCTGTCCATCTTTCAACCAATCTGTGCGAGTATAAAGTGGGCGCAATCTATATCGAAGAAGAAAAGCAGTGATACCATGATCACGGAGCCACTGCGCAACCAAAACTCCTTCATGATCTGTTGCCCGAATCGTGAATCCGCCACCGGGAACAACCAACACCGCAGCACCATTTCGCTTTGACACATCAGGTACAAATGGAATAATGGCAGGCTTGTCCTCATCTGTATCACCTGTAGCACCTGGTGCACCGGCAGGCCACAAAAGAATTGGATCCATAAGTTTTTGACCAACTACCGTAGGTGCTGAAGTAACCCAAATGACACAAATAATTATCTTATAAAATCTCATAGCTGAATATCATTTCTAAACGTACCGTTCAATAAAACTAACCATACTTTAATCTCTAGATCAGCATAACCACCATTTTCATACTTATTCTATTTGTGGGAATCCAAGTATTCATTGAGTTCCTTGCGAGGCATTGGCAATTCAGCATCTGTCATTTTGCGCAAGTGATCGTAGAATTCCTTCGTCATTTGAGGAGAGTAGTCACTATCAATCTGGCCAGTAGTCCAATCGCCAGCCTTATTTCGCATTATTCCATATACGTGACGAAGGTTGCTGATTTCAGCTTCCAATACTATTCCTCCTACAAGATAGGCCGGGAAAAAGAGCGTACCATAAGGACTCGCATAAACAACATCCCCCGGTAATACGGTTACATCTCCTATTCTTATTGGCGCATTTATAGAAGTTAGCATTACTTCATTTATGGACGATGGATGGTCTCCAAGTATCCACCCATTAAACCCATCTACTTTTTTGATCTCTTGAATATTCCTTACTGTTCCCCAAAAAATAACTCCTCGTTTTGATTTTGAATAAATAGAGTTGGCCAATCTATCTCCTATTAATGTTCCTTCATTAACTTTTGCAAAACCATCAGCAACATAAATATCGCCGTTGGGTGCAATGGCCGTTTCGGTGGGAATGTAT
>DAOOCD010000384.1:0-2691 GCA_035408225.1 Cyclobacteriaceae bacterium
TGACTTTTTTGGGTTAATTCACAAACCCAACGGCAACGGTATTATTCGAATACTCATCGATCAGAATGAATGAGCCGTTGCTTGCATTCTCTTCGTACGAATCGGTGGCAACCGGTTTAGCAGTTTTGATTCTCACCCGCGCAATCTCATTCATCCTTATAGAGGTAGCCGCTACCTGCTCCAGCGTAGAAGGAATTTTTATATACTCAACCGCAGCGATTTTTGCTTTTGATAAGGAAGTACCTGATTGCAGCAAATAGGTCTTGCTTCCATTCATCGGTTCATTGTCCATCCAGCAGATGTCGGCATTAAGTTCTTTTCGCTGTGTGGGTTCCTCACCAGTCTTTACAATCATATCTCCACGACTAACATCTACATCATCGGTTAATGTAATCACAACTGATTGTCGGGTATCCGCTTCGTCAACCACAGTTTCAAATTGATAGATATTGTCGATGGTGGTGGTTCGTTGGGAAGGCAGAATCGTTACCGAATCACCGGCCTTAAATTTTCCACTGGCTACCCGTCCTGCATAGCCACGAAAATCATGATAAGCTTCGGTGCGTGGACGAATAATATATTGAACCGGAAACCGGGCCCGGGCATGAGATTCTTTAGGGTGTGCTTCCAGGGACTCCAATATTTCTAATAACGCATTTCCCTTGTGCCAGCTCATTTTCTCTGATCGTTTGGTAATGTTCTCACCGTACAAGGAACTGATTGGAATAAACTGGATGTGCTGATCGGCCGTCTTGATCTGCCCGGCAAACTCTGTAAACTTCTTTTCGATGGCTCTGAATTTTTCTTCTTCGTATCCAATCAAGTCCATTTTATTTACGCATACAATCACATTTGGAATTCGCAACAGGTGTGCGATGTAGTAATGGCGATGGGTCTGGTCAAGAATTCCCAATCGGGCATCTACTAAAATGATTGATACATCGGCATGCGATGCGCCCGTGATCATGTTCCGGGTATACTCTACATGGCCAGGCGAATCGGCAATGATGAATTTTCTTTTCGGAGTCTGAAAGTAAATATGGGCCACGTCAATCGTGATGCCTTGTTCACGTTCTGCAATCAATCCATCGGTAAGCAACGAGAGATCAACAAAGTCAATACCCTTGCGCTGACTGGCCTTATGAATAGCTTCCAGCCGATCCGTTGTAATTGAATTCGTTTCATATAGCAAGCGACCGATAAGAGTACTCTTGCCATCGTCTACACTGCCTGCGGTTGCTATGCGTAATACTTCCACAAAGTAATTCAGATTTAAAAATTAAAATTAAAAGTAGCCACTTACTTTCCTCAACTCCATTGCAGCTTCAGCCCGTTTGTCGTCAAGGCGGGTTCCGCGCTCAGAAAGCGTGGCCGAGATAATTTCATCGATAATAGTATCAAGTGTATTAGCGTCTGAAGCCAACGCAGCCGTGCACGACATGTCGCCCACGGTACGGAATCGAACTTTCTTTTTTATGATCTCTTCATCAGCATCGCGGTAAATAAAATCGGAGATTGGCCAAAGCACACCATCACGGACGACCACCTCGCGTTCATGCGTAAAGTATATGGAGGGAATAGCAAGTTCTTCTTCCTTGATATAATTCCATACATCGAGTTCAGTCCAGTTGGAGATTGGGAAGACCCTTACATTTTCGCCTGGTTTGATTCGACCATTGAGGAAGTCAAACAATTCCGGGCGTTGATTTTTCGCATCCCATTGTCCAAATTCATCGCACAGAAAAGATCCGTTCTTTAGCGCGGGCTTTCTCTTCATCTCTGCGGGCGCCACCAATACAGGCATCAAACTTTTGTTCTTCAATCATCCGCAACAGCGTAACGGTTTGGAGCGTGTTTCGACTCGCAAACTTTCCTTTTTCCTCGGCAACGCGTCTAGCATCAATATCATCTTGTACATATCCCACAATCAAATCCACCCCAGTTTTTTCAACCAGCCAATCGCGAAACACAATCGTTTCTGGAAAATTATGACCGGTATCAACATGCAGCAGAGGAAATGGAATCTTACCCGGGTAGAATGCTTTTTGTGCTAACCGTACTAAGGTGATAGAATCTTTGCCACCAGAAAACAGAATAGCCGGACGTTCAAATTGAGCTGCTGCTTCGCGCAGGATATAAATCGCTTCATCCTCTAATTCTCTTGGAAATGTTTTCTGATTTTCTGACATACTCACTTTGAGTTAACTACACGATGTTCATGAAGGCCACATTCTTTGCTGGAACTTTCCCACCACCAGCGGCCGGCCCGAAGATCTTCGCCCGGCATAATGGCCCGGGTGCAGGGTGCACAGCCAATGCTGGGATATCCTTTTTGTTGTAGTGTATTTACAGGTATTTTATTTGCTTCGATGAAAGCCATTACCTCTTTCTCTGTCCAACTTAATAGTGGATTGTATTTTATAACCTGGTGTGGTTCATCCCACTCAACAAGTTTCATGGCCCCACGATTTTCCGATTGCTCAGCCCGCACCCCTGTGATCCAAACCGTGGCACCCTGGAGTGCACGCTTCAGGGGTTCTATTTTTCGAATGCGACAACATTCTTTCCGATTCTCTACGGAATCATAAAAACTGTTTGGACCTTTTTCAGTGATTAGCTTTTCAACTGCGGAAGTCTGTGGAAAGAAAGCATGAATGGAAACATCATATTTCTTCTGCGTCTGGTCCAACA
>DAOOCD010000385.1:0-2678 GCA_035408225.1 Cyclobacteriaceae bacterium
AAAAGGCATCCTCGCAGATGCCTCTTTATTATTATTTACTTTTAGTTACTAGCTGGTTCGCAAGTATTAACATTAGGCGTCTGACGGCTATTCTTTGCGAAGCCTTCAAGCCGTCTGACGCCTTCCCTACTAAGTAGCCCAGGTTTTTCCGTTGCCTGCTTCGGCCAGTGGAATACAACCCTTATACGAACCGGGTACCGCTACGTACTGTAATACTTGCGTAGCACCAGGTTCTGAGGTAAAGAAACCCAGCAAGGTGAGATCTTTCGCCATTAATATAAATGGACGTTTTGCCTCTTTATTTTCTTTTGCTTCGGTGAGCGCAACTGCGTGAGTTTTGGTTACCAACTCCACTTGCTGTTCAGGTTTGCAATAGATGAAGCTGTCGCCATAGGCTTTCTTCGCTTCTTCATCAAAAGCTGTAAGGCCTGCGATAAAGCGATCCTGATCTTCTTTCTTATAGCAATCCTTTAACATAACGTCAATGAAGCCGGGAACGCCTGCATCCTTGGCCCCGGGAGTATCCGTTTTCGGAATAATGATCTCTGCCACTTCCATGACAATGCGGGCCTGATCTTCGGTAAAGAACGAAGGTGTGTACGTAAGTTCCGGGGCTGCTTTACATCCTTGTAAAATACCCGACAATGCCGATGCTGACACAGCCGCGCCCATCAGCAGGGCTGTTTTGCGGAGTGCTTCTCTTCTATCGATGAGTTGATTCATAATCATTCACTATTTAAAGATGTTACAAGTTACCTTTTTTTAGTTCTTCTACTGCATAATTGGCCGCTCTTGCTGTGAACGCCATGTAGCCGAGCGATGGATTCTGACAACCCGCAGAGGTCATAAACGACCCATCCGTTACAAACACATTCTTACAAGCGTGCACCTGGTTCCACTTATTGAGCACCGAAGTTTTAGGATCTTTACCCATACGGGCAGTTCCCATTTCGTGGATACCGAGTCCTATGCCCGTCTCGCGATCAAATTTGCGAATATTTTTGAAGCCGGCACCTTCCAGCATCTCAGCAGCATCATCGGCCATGTCTTTGCGCATTTTTAATTCATTGTCTCTGAGAATGGCATCAAAGGCAAGCGTAGGAAGACCATTCTTATCTTTCTTGTCTTTGTTGATAACGACTTTATTATTATGATAAGGCAAAATCTCACCAAACCCACCGAGATTCATTGACCAGCCACCGGGTGTTGTGAGCGCTTGTTTTAAATCGGCACCCAGCAATTCTTCTTCGGCACTGCGCGCCCAGCCGGCCCGGCTCGCTCCACCCTGGTACCCAAAGCCACGCAGGTAATCACGTTTATCTTTTCCGATGTTACGAAAGCGTGGAATGTAAACCCCATTAGCGCGTCTTCCAAAATAATATTGATCTTCATAGCCTTCTACCTGGGCTGCTGCCCCCACACTAAGGTGGTGATCCATAATGTTGCATCCCAACTCACCGCTATCATTACCAAACCCATTTGGGAAACGATTGGAAATGGAATTCAACATGATGAAGGTGGAGCCAAACGTTGAAGCACAAAGGAAAATTACTTTTGCATAAAACTCCATCTGCTCTCCGGTTTCTCCATCCAACACTTTTACTCCGGTTGCCTTTCCTTTTTGTTCGTCATAAATTAATTCATACACCACTGAGTTTGGTCGCAGGGTCATGTTACCCGATTTATCTCCGGCCGGAAGCGTACAGGAGTTACTGCTAAAATATCCTCCGTAAGGGCAACCCCGACTGCATAGGTTTCTGAACTGGCACGTGCCACGCCAGGGAGTATGTGGTAACGCTGCGGTAGCATGGGCAACACGACCAATGGTTAATGAACGACCAAATTTCTCCTTCATGGATTTTTTCAAATCCAGTTCCACACAATTGAGTTCCATGGGAGGAAGAAACTTTCCGTCAGGAAGATTAGGTATATTCTCAATAGATCCACTCACGCCAATGTATTGCTCCACGTAATCATACCAGGGTTCAATCTCTTTGTAGCGAACTGGCCAGTCGATAGCAATTCCATCTTTCGCGTTTGCTTCAAAATCCATTTCGCTAAAGCGGTAGCTCTGGCGACCCCACATGATAGAGCGACCCCCCACATGATAGCCGCGCATCCAATCGAAGCGGTTTATTTCTGTGTAAGGGTGTTCAAGATCATTTACAAACCAATGGGCAGTAGAAGGACGCACAGTGTATCCCGTACGAGCCTGTACTTTTTGCTTTTCCAAATCTTCCACAGTTGGACGATCGCCATTTGGCAATTGCCATGGATCTTTTGTCGCGGTAGGATAATCGGGGTGTTTTACATCGCGACCTCTTTCAAGAACCAGCGTTTTAAGTCCCTTTTCGCTTAGTTCTTTTGCGGCCCACCCCCCACTGATACCAGTACCTACTACAATGGCATCGTAGGTATTTTGCTTCTCTGCATCAATATTCAAATTCATAGTTTATATTGAGTTTAATCGAATGTAAAAGGTAAAAATATTTCGGCAACAGTTGTATCACCGTTCGTCATATTTTGACGCGACTGATCCTGAATTAATACCGGAATTGTCATTAAAACTTAAAATAAAGCTGAAATAAATGACGAATCCTGACAGCAAGCGTCAGGATTGTCGGGATTAACCCTGACATTGAAAATGAACGAACACTTACTTTCAGAATCAAACTTCA
>DAOOCD010000386.1:0-2618 GCA_035408225.1 Cyclobacteriaceae bacterium
TTGCAAACGCCGACCAAATTGACCACCCTGCGCCGAAGCAAATTGACCAGTGATTTTGCTGGCGAAGATTTTGGTTTCATGCATCATTCAGGTAGTTAATTGATTGGTTTAAAGTTAACTAAAGATAATTGTATTTATTCACTTTCTTTTTCCAGGTTTTTCTTACGAAGCGATTCACCCTTTATCTCGAGTCTGTGTGCTCCATGAATGATCCTGTCCATGATGGCATCGGCAACAGTTTTCTCACCGATTACCTCGTGCCATTGACTGACCGGGACCTGCGATGTGATGATAATCGATGTTTTTCCATATCTGTCTTCAATAATCTCCATTAATGCTGATCTGCTAATGGTATCAAAGGGTTGTATTCCAAAATCATCCAGGATTAGCAGTTGATTACGTTCAAGCTTTGCCAGTTCGCTAATATAGGAGCCATCTGCTTTGGCCATTTTTAATTTTCCGAACAGTTTTGTTGTATTAAAGTAAAGTACACGGTAGCCCAAACTGCAAGCGTGATGCCCGATAGCCGAGGCTATGTAACTTTTACCGATGCCCGTGCTACCGGTAATTAGAATGTTTTCTTTCTTTTCAATGAAAGTACAGTCGGCATAACGCATGATCTGGTTGCGGTCAAAGTTTCGAGCTGTGTTATAAATGATGTTTTCCAGATCCGCTTTATACCGGAAGCGGGCATTCTTAAGTTGTCGGCTTATTTTTCTGTTTTGACGGTCTTCCCATTCTGCTAAAATTAGATCGCTGATCATTTCGTCAGGAGTGGCGACTGACGGATGGCCGCTTTCAATGCTCATTTTAAAAGCGCCATACATGCCGTACAAATGCATTTTTTGCATTTTTTCTAAGGTAGTTGCATTCATTTTGTTTGATTTATAGGTTTAGTTATTGATAATATTTTTTGCCGCGGATATTCTCATGCAAAGGCATTTGCAATTGCTCTGATTCATCGTCCTGATATTTATCCATTCCCTTTTCCAGTATGTTTTGTATCGTTTTGTAATTGTAAAGCCCGTAGCTCAGGGCACGCTGACAAGCTCTTATCAATCGATCATTGCCCACTTTTCGGCTAAAACTTAAAATACCGATACATGATTTATACGCCTGCTCAGGATGTTGTTTTCCGTTCAATATTTCAGTGATGTACGACTTCACATCATCGTGAATGGATGCTGCCCATTGGATAAATTTTTCTGGTGTCCACTCGCTCACAAAGCGATGGGCCGAGGCCAGATGGTCTTTTTGGGTGGTATAGGCATATGGTTGCATTACTCTGGAGTGAAGCGCAATGCGTTCGTAATTATAAAATATCTCGACACTATGCCGAGAGTATAAAATCTTTATCTTTTTTCCAATGAAACGGTATGGAACACTGTAATAGTGTTTATCCGGTCCCAAGGATACATGGCCGTTTTTCATGACAGTTGCAAAAAATTGCTTTTTAAGCTCGTAACGAAGCGCGGGCAAAGGTGCCAGGGCAGACTTCTCAATATCATTGAATTGATCCCTTCGACTATAATTTCTACCTTTCAATGGTACGCTGTTATGCATTTCAAGGGCGATTAAAATAGAAGCATTTAATGCTTCTAACGAAGTAAAATTTTGCGCTCGAAGCCTTGCATAAATGCGGGTATAGGTTAGTCTTACAGCATTTTCTACCAGCGATTTGTCTCGTGGTCGGTATGCCCGTGCCGGTAAAATACTCGTACTATAATGCTCTGCAAAATCAGCAAATGACTCGTTTAGTGTCGGCTCGTATTTGCTACTTTTGACCACTGCTGATTTAAGGTTATCAGGTACAATTGCTGCCGGCACACCTCCAAAAAAGATCATGGCTCTTTCGCAGGCGGCTATAAAGTCTTCCTTTTGCTGACTCATCAAAGCTTCCACATAGGTAAGTTGACTTGCGCCAAGTATGGCAACAAATACCTCTGTTTCTTTTACTTCACCGCTTGCCGGATCTACAATTTGTAATTTGTCCCCGGCAAAATCAACAAACATTTTATCTCCGGCTTTATGCTCCATATGCATCACCGGGTTGGTTTGCGCTTTCCATTGATTATAGTATTTCTTGAACTGGCTCAGACCTAAGCCATCAGGGTGTGTTTTTTTATACTCCTCCCAAAGCAACTGCCTGGTTACTCCTTTTCTCTTCAGTTCCTTGCTATACAATGGAAACAGATCAAACAATGTTTTAAGCTTATCGCTCACCGGCCTAACCTCATCTTTAATGAAAATATCCTCGAGTTCCTTATCACTCAACTCGTTGACAGCTTGGATTGTAAGCCTGTTCTGCTCAAATATTTGCAGGTATTTTTTTAAAGTGTTCCGCGCTACCCCAGTTTGGGCCGCGATCTGAAGTTTACTCCTTCCCTGTGCGTGCAGTCGAAGAAGATGTCTGATTTTGCTCATACTGATTGGATTATTAGCCACTTTACATTAAATTTGATTGCTCAAATTTTTATATAAAATGGTCCCAAAAGAGCATGAAAAAAATACTAAACCAGTATGGTCAATTTGAATCGGCGCAGGGTGGTCAATTTAAATCGGCCTCAGGTGGTCAGCTTAAATCGGCGAGAGGTGGTCAATTTGACCGGCGCTTGCAC
>DAOOCD010000387.1:0-2589 GCA_035408225.1 Cyclobacteriaceae bacterium
GGATCGCCCATGTTCGGGCAACTTCGTCCGAAAGCGGTCGGTTACTCTACCTCTACAATGATTTCAATTTCAACAGCAATGTTGTTGGGCAGCGAATTCATTCCCACAGCCGAACGGGCATGCTTACCCTTCTCACCAAATACGGCAACCATTAAATCCGAAAATCCATTGATTACTTTAGGTTGATCGGTGAAGGTGTCTGTGCAGTTCACCATGCCAAGCACTTTTACAATTCGTTTAACTTTATTCAGATCGCCCAACTCACCCTTCAGCGTTGATAGAATGGAAATACCGGTTTGCTTTGCCGCCTCATAGCCTTGCTCGGTTGTCATATCCGCTCCTACTTTGCCGCTAATGTTTGATCCATCCGCTTTGGTCGGGCCATGGCCTGCCAGATAAATGAGATTACCCGTGCGCACTGCCTTTACATAATTAGCCATCGGCTTGGAAGGCGCGAATAGTTCAATGCCTAATTCTTTCAGCTTTTTATCGTAATCAATTTTTTGCTGAGCAAACGAAAGTGAAGCGCAAAAAATAAAAGCAGTTACTAAGAGATATTTTTTCATAAGTAGGTTTTTAATACTCAACGTCTGGGAAAAACTAATTTGAATCCGGGTCTTTTACTTCCTCCAATATCTACAAAAAAGCGCGACTCGCGCAAATTACCTTGCTGATCCCACATATAAAAAGTGCCCATCTTTCCGTCATGCATGGATTGAGTTGTTATTTGACTCAGCCAATAAGCGCTTTTATTAGTAAATGGAACTGCCCCGACCGCAGTTAGCATAGGCGGCTGTGAAGAATTTCTTTTTTGACTCGCCAGCCATGATTGCCTGGCTTGTGGCTCTCCCTGGTTGAAGTAATTAGATTTCAATTGGACTTCTCTGCTATGGAATTGCCCCAGGGTAGAAAAGCCTGTGAAAACGAGAATACATAAAGAGATGAATCGAGGACAATTCATATCAGGAATTTACAAACTTTTAATCGAAACTGGTACCTTCGGATAACTATTGGATTTTATGGCTGAAGTATTTCGCTGCCCCTGGTGTTTGAAGTTTGAGCAATACATTCAGTATCACGACAATGAATGGGGTGTACCAGTGCATGACGATCGTGTCCATTTTGAATTTTTGATTCTTGAAGGGGCACAAGCCGGACTTAGTTGGTCTACCATTTTGAAGAAGCGAGCAGGGTATCGAAAAAATTTTGCTGACTTTGACCCGGTAAAAGTAGCCCGCTTTACTGAAAAACGGCTAGAGAAAATTTTACAAGACCCGGGTATAATCCGAAACAAGTTGAAAGTGAATGCCACCGTAAATAACGCAAATCGGTTTCTGGAGGTACAGAAAGAGTTTGGAAGTTTTGATAAATACATCTGGGGATTTGTCAATCACAAACCCATTGTAAATAAATGGAAGACATTGACCCAGGTTCCGGCTACGACAAAAGAATCAGATGCTTTAAGTAAAGACCTGATCAAGCGCGGATTTAAGTTTGTAGGATCAACTGTGATCTATGCGCATATGCAGGCATGTGGATTAGTGAATGATCATCTGGTGGATTGTTGGAGGTATAAATCGATTTAATTCTTACCATGTCAATCTATTCAAAAATAAAAATCGGGTTTGTGGTCATCGTCAAGATCATGGCTTTGACCAATCTACTTTATGCGCAGCAACCAAACATTCTGTTCATTCTTGCCGATGACATGAGCTATCCCTACTCAAGCGTATATGGTGATCCGGTGGTAAAAACTCCTAACCTCGAAAGGCTTGCTCAGCACGGTGTGACGTTTACCAATGCATATAGTGCCAACCCTTCGTGTACTCCATCACGAGCGGCTATGCTTACAGGTAAATATCCGCACAAGTTGGGAGAAGCTGTAAATCTGGTCGGCAGATTAGACGCATCCATTCCTACCTATGTACAGGTATTGCGCAAAGAGGGTTATGAAGTAGCTTATGACAGAAAGGGTTGGGCTCCGGGCGACTTTACCAAGATGGGTTACACAGAAAATCCGGCTGGTACGCAGGTTGAGTTTCAAAAAATGATCAGTCAAATACCCAAAGACAAACCGTTCTTCTTTTGGTTTGGCACTAATGATCCGCACCGTACCTTTCCATTTGGGAAAGGCCGAGCATCAGGAATCGATCTGAATCGAATACAAGTGCCTGCTTTTTTACCGGATGTTCCCGAAGTAAGAGGCGACATGGCTGATTATTTTTACCTGATCAAACGATTGGATGATGAAGTAGGAGAACTTCTAAAGGTACTCGAGCAATCCGGAAGACTGGAGAATACGATTATTGTAATGACATCCGACAACGGCATGCCTTTTCCCCATGCGAAAGCAAACTTATATGACTATGGAACGCGCGTGCCGCTGATCATCTCCAGCTTCTCGAAAAAAGTTTTGCAAGACAGGAAGAATGATTCATTTGTGAATCTGATCGATTTAACGCCCACTTTTTTAGAATTGGCTCATGTTAAAACAAACCCGGAAATGGATGGCAAGAGTTTGATGCCTGTACTTACCGGACAAACTGCGATTCATCGTACCGAAGTTTTTCTGGAGCGCGAACGTCATTG
>DAOOCD010000388.1:0-2546 GCA_035408225.1 Cyclobacteriaceae bacterium
AAGCACAAGACCGGGAGTGCGAAGCACGGAGGGATTGTTCAGATTGCGCATCAACTTAAAATCTGAACTATGAAAAGACAGTTAATTATCCTTACTGTTCTGGGTCTAGGCTTTTCTGCTAATGCTCAAATAAGTAATAACGCGTTGGGTTTGAGGGGTTATGGTGATGGTAGTTTCAATGGAGCTGAGATATCATACCAGCATAGACTTAAAACCACAAATAGACTTGAAATGGATTTGAGTTTTGGAATTAGTCCAAGTGTAAACAGATTGTTCCTCATCGGCATGTACCACTGGACTATGAATATTGACGGCGGATTAAATTGGTTTGTCGGCCCCGGAGCAAGTGTCTCTTTCGATAACTACGATGATGCTGACTCATATATAAACATCGGGTTAGGAGGACAAATAGGATTGGAATACAACTTTAATGCGATAAATGCACCATTCCAGGTAAGCTTAGATGTAAGACCCATATGGGACTTTCTAGGTGACCATGCAGGTCTCGGATGGGGAGCAGCATTGGGCATACGGTATACATGGTAGCCTCAGGAAGCGAGCCACAAACCAGCCTGTAATACCGACGGTATATTTAATGGGTTTGTCATGGTTTTTGCAAACCATGCTTGTCACGTAAGCGGGGAACTGTCATTTAGCAAAGAGACGTAGGCATTTAGAAGTAGGGTTCAGAGTAATGATGGTGGATACACCTTGAAACGTATTCAATAGCAAGACAATTCCATACTCCTTACAGAATCGGTTATGGTCGCAGAAACCGGGCCACATCCTCCTCGCTCAGGTTTCAGAAAAATTCCGTACCGGGCAGTTGTAACCGGTGAAAAAAATCAAAAAAAACAACAACAATCAGATGGTAAATAATCAGTGAAGTATTTTTTAAGATTGAAAATTGTATATTTAGCCTGAATAAATTGATATTAAAAAACCGAAAGAAATTACTTATGCTTAACAAAAATTTGATTACATGCTTAATTCTTGCTGTGGTGCTGAGTATCAATGCATTTGGTCAGGACAATATTCAAACGGAACCCCAAAAGACGCTGAAAGAGGCATACGCCAACAAGTTTCTCATTGGAACTGCCAGCGATTTGAGAGGGCTTTCTGATGCCGAGTTAGCAAATGTAAAATCTCAATATCACATCCTTACTCCGGAAAATTGCATGAAACCGCAACCGCTCCAACCTTCGGAGGGTAAATACAACTTTGGAATTGCCGATACATTGGTCAATTGGTGCCAGGCAAATGGCATCATGGTTTGGGGGCATACCTTAGCCTGGCATTCGCAAACGGCGCCCTGGTTCTTCCAGGCAGAAAATCCCGAAACTGAAGAAGCTCCTCAGCCTTTCAGACGACCGGGAATGGGCTGGGATCCGAATGCACCACGTCCCACGATGGCCGAAATGTGGCGTCGCAGCATTAAGGGCGATATGGCCAGTCGTGAAGTCGCACTTGATCGTCTTGAAAAACATATCAAGACCGTAGTTGGCCGATACAAAGGACGGATAATCGGATGGGATGTGTTCAATGAATCGATAGCCGACGGCGGTGACGGTAAGACTGAGAACCTGCGGGATTTCAGTTGGTATGAAGTTGTTGGACCCGAGGTATTGACCCTGGCTTTCAAATGGGCCCACGAAGCCGATCCCGATGCACAACTTTATTACAACGATTACAACATTGAACAGGGTGCGGTTGAAAACAAAGGCAAACACGCCAGTTCCATGCTGCTGCTCAAGCGTCTTCTCGCGGAAGGAGCCCCGATAACCGGAGTGGGTATTCAGGGACACTGGCACCTGGATACTGACCTAGCCGATGTCGAAAAGGCTATCGTGAACTACGCCTCTCTCGGCCTGAAAGTTGCTATTACGGAACTCGACGTGACTGCGACAGGGGATAACAGCGGCGCTTTCGGCTTTGGGCAAGGTAATAGAACCATCCCACAAGAAAACTATATAAAACAGGCTGAGGTATACCAAAAGTTGTTCGAAATCTTCATGCGTCATTCTAACGTCATAGATCGCGTAACTCTCTGGGGCATCAGTGATACACGCTCCTGGCGCAGAGGTCAGGATGCACTTTTATTTGATGGCCAGTTGAAGCCTAAGCCGGCATTCAAGGCCGTCATTGACGCTAGTTCAAATTAAACAGATCCTCTTTCCCTCGCAGAATTTCAATTAATTTATTCAGAGAGAACAACAAAGAGGTTATGGACGATTATGCAACATCTTCTTAAACATGGTTGCAACGCTAAGCATATATACTCTAAGATCTGTTATGAACATGAAACGATCCTGTAACGGTACACACAAAAGGGCATATTTATTGCCTCCATGCGAAACGAAGTTCGGCGGAGCAACACGGAGCCAATTAAATGGCCATGAAGAATCCTTTCATGTCTGTCTGCGTAAAATAACTGAAAAACAGCACAATAATTGACAACCAAAGGAATGAAATATCCATGCATCAATTTTGCACCAACCAGTATGAAATTGCGAAGCTATTCTTTGCGTCCGAAGAAAACGGACAAT
>DAOOCD010000389.1:0-2544 GCA_035408225.1 Cyclobacteriaceae bacterium
CGCAGCCATTGACGCGCGGTATGCGCCACCGATACGATTGGCAGGAACCGTTACAGCTATAGAGCATGGAGACGAGCATGCCGAAACCGAAGTTGTAGTAAAGATTGGTAGCGTGCATGTGATTGTTACAAAGAAGCGTAAGCCTTACCACGAGGAATTTGATTTTACGAGACTAGGTCTCAATCCACGTAAGTCGGATATTGTGGTAGTGAAAATTGGGTACCTGGTGCCGGAACTCTACGACATGCGTGCCGATTGGATTATGGCACTTACACCCGGTGGTGTAGACCAGGACCTGGAGCGGCTTGAGTTCAAACGTATCAACCGCCCGATGTTTCCGTTCGATAAAGACATGCCCGATCCTGATCTTAAAGCAAAATTGGTTCCGTTGTCAGATAATTAGTTGATAGAATATGATGCTGTGTAAGAAGATGTTTTTCGCTGGAGTAATTCAGGTTGTACTCATTCAGGTAACATTGGCGCAACTTCCTGCGAACTATAAAGGGAAACCTTTTCAGGATTCTGTGTATCGGTCAGGCGCGCAAGTTATACCGGGCCGGGTTGAACTCGCCTATTATGATTTAGGAGGTGAAGGTTTTGCCTATCATGATACCACTCCACAAAATGAAGGGGCGTCCTTAAACCACACCAGCAAACATTGGCGACCGGGTATTTCAAAACGCATTGCATTTTTCAGGGAAAGCGAAGGGGTTGATATTTCATTTACAAAAGATTGGGCCGATTTCAATCATCCTAATAAAGTGGATCCCCCCGTCAATCAATTATATATTGGTTGGGAAGAGAATGGGGAGTGGACCAACTATACAATTGATGTGAAGGCCGCTGGTAAGTATAAAATCATAACTATTTATGGAAATGAGGATAACCAGTCAACACTCTGGCTGAATAACAAAATGGCTGCAACACTTCTATTACCAGAGAAGACAGGCAATTGGCATAACTGGACTCAGGCTACTGTTGGTGAGATCGTTTTTCCAACGACAGGAATTAACCTCCTGACGTTGAAATACAACAAGGGTTCCAATTTGGCTTTCCTTGATTTTGTACTGATTGAAGGGTATGAAAAGTAAATTTCTGAAGTTCAATAGCCAAGGTCTGTAGCTGTACGAATCATCAGGATATAAACTCACGTACAAATTGCTTGACTTAGTTATCAAGGGCACCATGGTGACACAGGGATCATTATTGAAATTTACAGTCCACGAGTTTAATAAGATGTTGGCTAGGGAAGGAGAAACAAATTAGAGGATTATGCCGTTGAATAGATTATGATTAATTTAATCCTTCTTTATGAATTCAAGCCCTACAATTACCAGAAAAGACTTCCTTACCAAAAACTTAGTAACAGCTGGTTTATTGTTTCTTCCAGGTCATTTGATTGCTCAGCAACAAGAGAAACCGGTTCCAATCTCCTCGGAACTTGTAAATGAATTTGTCAAAGTAGCACATTCAGACTTAAACCGGGTGAAGGAAATGCTTAAGGAACGACCATTACTTTTAAATGCAGCATGGGACTGGGGCGGTGGAGATTTTGAAACTGCCATAGGAGCTGCTGGTCATATGGGCCTTAAAGAAACCGCTAGTTATTTGCTTGATAAAGGAGCTCGTGCTGATATTTTTGTGTTAACCATGCTAGGAAAAACAGAGCTCGTTAAATCCACTCTTAAAGAATTCCCCGTTCTCCTCAATTCAATAGGCCCTCATGGGTTTACGCTTTTGCATCATGCGGAAAAAGGAGGGAAAGATGCTGAGGAATTATTTACGTATTTACAGTCATTAGGACTTAAGGATAAACATAGAAAATTGTACTAATTCAGGAGTTTTAGTTATCCAAGGCACCATCGTCCACCCAACAGGCTATCAATGAAATCTGATCTGCGGAGAGGGGACCATCAAAGGGCATTGATTTGTTACCCACTCGCGTTTTTATTTGAGCCGCATTGCTTTTGACAACGCTAAATTTCGTTAGGTCAACGCGGCCGGTGCCAGCAACATGACAGCCTGCCTTTCCGCATGAAGTATCTACGATAGGTTTAATTTGTGAAGACCAACTCACACCAGTATTGGCCCGAGGCACAGGAGTAGTAAAGGTATAAGAACAATTTTTTGCATCGCGCACAAAAACAGAATACGTACCATGGCTGAGGTTATTAAAAATAGAATCACTCGTGCTGATTCCATTATTAATTCTGAATGTGAATGGCGCAAGGCCCCCCGTGGGTCTGATTTTTAAAGCACCGTTAGGACTAAGGCACAGCGAGTTTTGTGTAGCAATAGCTGTGGCCGTGAGCGTTGATTCAAAATTTTCTATCTCAACCGACAACGTATCCGAACATTTTTTAGAATCAAACACAACAATCGAGTAACTGCCTGCCGAAAGTGATTTAAATACTGAGCTTGCCTGCGCTTTTCCATTGATAGAAAAACTATAGGGCGGAAATCCGCTGTTAGCCAACACTTCCACTTCACCATTGTTGAATGCGCACGAGGCAAGGTCTTTTTTCTGAACCAGGGAAATTTGTA
>DAOOCD010000390.1:0-2526 GCA_035408225.1 Cyclobacteriaceae bacterium
GTTGGTCCAATGTTCAAGAAAGCGTTGATCGGATGATTTCATTTTCTAAACCGTTCGGCAACAACCAATTCTTTGCTGCCGGCTTTATACTGATAGAATCCACTGCCGCTCTTCACACCCTTATGTCCGGCCTGCACCATATTAACTAACAGAGGACAAGGGGCATACTTGGGATTACCAAATCCATCGTACAATACATGGAGGATAGAAAGACATACATCCAGGCCAATAAAGTCAGCCAATTGCAGTGGCCCCATCGGGTGGGCCATTCCTAATTTCATTACGGTATCAATTTCCTCAACACCCGCTACATTCTCGTATAGTGTATAAATAGCTTCATTGATCATAGGCATCAGTAAACGATTCGCCACAAACCCGGGATAATCATTTACCTCTACCGGTATTTTCTCTAACTTCTTTGCCAGGTCCATAATTTGTTGGGTCACTGCATCACTGGTGCGATAGCCGCGAATTACTTCAACCAGTTTCATGACGGGCACCGGGTTCATAAAGTGCATTCCGATTACCTGATCCGGACCTTTGGCGACCGAAGCAATTTTAGTAATAGAGATGGAGGAGGTATTGGTTGCCAGAATCGTTCCCGGCTTGGTGCATTCATCAATCTCTTTGAAAATCTTAAGTTTAAGATCAATATTCTCGGTAGCTGCTTCAATTACCAGGTCGGCATCGCGTACCCCTTCATTCAGGAAACTGGTTGTGCTTAGGTTGCTCAGTGCTTTCTTTTTGACAGCCTCGGTGATAATGCCTTTCTCAACTTGCCGACTCATATTCTTTTCAATCGTAGCAACCGCCTTCTTCAAGGCTTCCTCTGAAATATCTATCAGGCTCACTGAGTATCCATACTGTGCAAACACGTGCGCAATACCATTTCCCATCGTACCTGAACCAATCACGGCAATATTTTTCATAGAATGTGTATCTTAAACTTTTGGTAAAGATAATGGCTGAATTGAAAAGTCAACGAATCAAAAGTCTATCAACCCGTTACCTCGGGTTTTATAAGAATAGTGTGTTGGTAGTGTTGGTTGGACTTTTATGCTTTCTCCTTTATATGATGGTTTCTTCATTGATAAATGGTAGACGAATTTCATGGTTTGGCTTTCTATACCTGCCGTTTGCTATTTACCTGTGGATTCGGATGAATCGAAATGTGTACAGGGTTGAGTTCGATGAAGATCATCTCTATGTTATACAGAAGGGTCAGGACATCCTTATTCCTCTGGAGAACATTAAAGAAGTTGATATTAAAACAATAGGCGGAGTTTATGAGGTTGAGCTATACAGTGCTGAGCAACTGGGAAAGAGATTTTATTTCAAACCATCACTCCTTTACCCGTTCAACTACAAAAAGAAAGATGATCTGGTGAATATTTTAAGAAGAAATATTAATCGGGCTCAAACCCGCAAGCAGCATTTTCAGGCCAATGCCCTGCACAGTTGAATTGATCACTTAAGCATTTCAATCGCAACCTCTTTCGCCATGCCCATCGCGTTGAAACGCAAAATCAATTGCTGGTTTGTTAAGGTAGAGTCACACTCTTTGCCCGGCTCCAGATCGTAGTAATAAAACTTCTGATTGCGTTTGTACAATTCATTGCGATCGGGGCGACCGAGCAACTTAATAATGTCGCCTTCGGAAAGGCCCTTCAATTCGTCCTTCTGTTGTGTCAGGTCAATCAAAAATGCAGACCGGATTTGCTTGCAGCCGCCTTTGTCTTCTTTCCATTGCACCAGATCAATAGGACTAAGATCGGGTAGTGGTTTCCCGCAGGAAAAAACCAAACTAACAACACTAAGCAACAGCCACTTTCTCATTACGCGGATTTGAAATTGAATAGAACCAAACACTCGACACTAGCCCATAAACCAGGGCGATAATATAATAGTATGAGTTTAATGAAAACAAGGTCGTTGCTGCAATCAATAAAAGGGAATAGGTAATGATCCGAATCCATTCAGAATACTGCACCCACTTTTTTGATTCGAACAACACACCACAGTTTACAACCCAGATTGAAATCAAGGTTGTGGCAATAGCTTTTTCACCCAGTGTAAACTGAGCTTGTTTAAATAGAAAGAAGGCCGTTACTCCCAGGCAAATCACATACTGAAACAGAACATAGTAGTTCAATTGCACCGGGTGGGGTGTATCGTATTTGTGATACGTGCGCTTGTCAACTTCTGGCGCAGGCCTGTACCCTCCAAGGTAATCCGGTAACCAACCGGGCTTCTTAAACATGTATTTGATCTTGTCGCCCCAGGAAGGGATCATTTTCATTTCCTTCGCCATCTCAGCATAATGACTGAAGTTAGCCCACACTGCATTCCAGCTATTGATGGGTTTGGTGATGCCGTAAGTTGGTCTTTCCTCTTCCGCCTGAAAAGTTCCAAACATTTTATCCCAGATAATCAGCGATCCGGCATGGTTCTTATCAATGTATTTCGGATTTCGGCCATGATGCACACGGTGATGCGAAGGGGTGTTGAAAATGTATTCGAACCAGC
>DAOOCD010000391.1:0-2506 GCA_035408225.1 Cyclobacteriaceae bacterium
TGCGCTCGGACCCAAAGCGGGCGAGGTCATAATTAGATCCCATGGTGGCCATGAATTCGATACCGCAGCAGGAGGTGGCAAACGGAAGGGGCCAGAGTGAATTGGCGCGGGCCAGGCCGATTACCTTTTCGATCGAGGTTGCGAAGAAGCCTTCGCCCAGGTGCCCGTCTGGTGCTTCGACTAGGTTTACATCTGTTTTTTTGATATCAGTGGTCATTTCTCTGTGGGTATTTTTATAATCAACATGTGGAACAGCCATCAAGCTATTTAGTCCCATTTCAAAGCGCCTTTTTTAATGATATAAGCAAATCCAAGTAACAGGGTAGCAATGAACAGCACCATCTCCACGAATCCGACCATGCCTAATACCTTAAAGTTGACCGCCCATGGGTACATAAAGATGACTTCTACGTCAAAGAGGACGAAGAGGATGGCGGTCAGGAAGTATTTGATGGAGAAGGGGATGCGGGCATTGCCTACGCTTTCGATACCACTTTCGAAGTTGACCAGCTTGTCACTGGTGAGTCTACGGGGGCCCGCAAAGCGGATTGTGACTAATACTAAACCGACAAAACCAAGTGCGACCAGAAACTGGATCAGAATGGCGACGTAATCAATTGAATTTGACATAGTTACATTCGATGAAATGCAAAATTAGCTATAAAAAACGAGAAAATCGTCAGGGCTTTGAAGTTCTGTGGCACAATGCAAAGGATCATATCCGGGGATGATTGTGATCAGTGGAATAGGGGTGTTTGCCTTGTCTGACCCCAGTAGCAGTTCGACCCGGCGAAGCCGTTGTTGGTGTCCCCACCAACAACCACCGTAATCCTGTTTGTTACATGGGCAAAAAGTGCTATAACGCACTCTGCGGCGCTCCTGCAACGGCGAGCAGGTTTTATCTTTTTGATGTAAGCAGGAATCGAGTAGGTTCAGGTTCTCACCACCAGCCTCATTGTTGGCCACTGGATGGCATCCGGTTGTTGAGCGGGTGAACAAGGTAAAGCGTTAGGAAGTCGAAGCATCGCCGCAAGCATCTGAGAGTAACAGGATAGCATTTTCGGTGCCAGCATCAGTTGTGTCAATTGCCGGACAAAGAATTGAGAATATTTACTGATCACTCATGTATTTGAGTAGCAAAATATTATTTTTACCTGAACGCTAAAGACAATCATATTTTTAATAGGGCGTTTAAAGACTGTAGTGAAGATTTTTTTTGAGGGCATAGATTCGAGGTAGAATATATTATTCTGAATTCATAGTAAATTGAGATGAGGCACCAATACTTATTTCATTTATTTAAAGACCATTTGTTGGGCAGCCGCCCCGTGTCGCTATTGATCAGAACTCGTGATCGTGGCATACAATTTTTCCCTGAGCCCACTGCCAAATGTGCAGATATAATATTGGGGGGGGGGGTAAAAATGTCAGGCTCTTTGCCTTCATCTTTTGTCCTGTTACCCACTTTTATAAAACATTTCCTTCGTCCCATATCGGAAGTAAAAGATCCATATGGAATTCTCTATTTAACTCTGTTCCGGACATTCATCCTGGTGGCTTTCGCGACTGGGATACCTATTGCCGGGGCGAGTCTTAAAAGAACAGATCATAAAAATTAAAATTCACTAAACCTAAAATCTAGCATTCCCATGAACCTATTTCCCCAAATGAATCAACTGCAGCAAATTCACTTTCATATTGAGCATAAGAGCACCGGAACACCTAAAGCGTTTGCAGATCGGCTGCAAGTATCTGTACGATCCTTGCACAGGATATTAGAAGATCTCAAGGATAGGGGTGTGTGTATTGTGTATAATAGGAGTAGAGGCTCATATGAATACCAGGGTGCATTTAGAATACCCGATCTCATGCTATTTAAGGATACAAGGAAAGATGGAGTGCTTTGAAAATATTTTTTAAATAAATGGTTCACTGCCAAATTTTGGCAGTGAACAAATCGATATTGGTGCTTGAATGAAGACAAAGGAAGCTTAGTGATAATGGTTAATTATTTATTATTCCAACAAGTAATCCATAGGTTATTAAAGAAATGGTTATCGAAATAGCCATTAAATTCCAGTATTGAAATCATTATTTCATCTTTTAATATCATATCTATATGAAAACATTTTCGAGTGCATTATTTAGCAGTAACAAGGTTAATTGCAAATCTAACGGTCGCAAGTATCATCCCAGCTCAATTGGGCAAAGGGCAAAACAAAGATTTAAAGGTATTACGATTAGTTTTTACTTTATGTTGATTTCCTTCGGCCTGCTCATTCTTAATGGATGTAATCAACAAGAATCGCAATTGACTTCAATGGAGTTAGGATCCTCAATAATACCGAGAGAAACTTCTGAAGATTCAACAGTCCTTGATTTACTTGGAACGTATTGCTTCGATCCTTCTATTTTCAATGCTGGGAGTGGCTGTAATGATACGTTGTACCAAGATACCGTTTCTATAGTAAATTTGCCTTCTTATCCTGGGTGTACTTTTACAGTA
>DAOOCD010000392.1:0-2494 GCA_035408225.1 Cyclobacteriaceae bacterium
CTTTTAGATATGATCATACGGGTGTTTATTAGCCCCCGGTATTCCCCTACTCTTATAATAGGCAGGATTATTGTGAGTCGCCAAAATCCGGAATATGTTGGGGCTGCACAAAAGAAGTTTGCCTGGATGATTGGAATCGCACTTGCCACAATGATGTTCTTTTTGATGGTAGTTTTAAATTCGTACAGCATTATTACGGGGCTTACTTGTTTGATCTGTCTGCTCTTCCTGTTTTTCGAGTCAGCGTTTGGAATTTGCTTAGGCTGTATAGGCTATAAACTATTTTACAAGGAGAAAGCACAATACTGTCCGGGTGAGGTCTGTGATGTAAAAGCAAAACAAGACATTCAAAAGGTATCCTTCAAACAAGTAGTTATTGTTTTGAGTTTCATAGGCATGATCATCGCCATGTCATATTTATTAAATGACATCTTCAGTGAAAAGCCCGGTAACTTGTGGGAGATATTAAACCTTAAGTAACCGCAAATCTGTTCAGCTAGCTTATTCCGCAACGAAGCATCAATAATTAATTTCAACTATCTTTTTATTCTGTAGCTTCTGCATCTGTTTAGGTACGATGTTCAGTATCTCTTCTTTTAATGTCTTAATGAGCTTTGTTTTAATGTGATCGCGATGCGTCACCAGGCTCACTTCCCGGGCAGGACTTGGTTCTTTCAATCGCTTTACCAACTTTCTCTGAGACTTGTTGAATTCCATCACGGCTAGTTCCGGCAAAATGGTGATGCCATCACTTTTATCTACCATGCGTTTAAGGGTTTCAATGTTGCCGGTTTCATAACTAAAGTGTACATCCGAACTCCTTCTCAATTCGCACAAATTCAAAACCTGAGAACGAAAACAATGCCCCTCTTCCAACAGCCAAAGTTGATCCGGATTGATCTCGCTCGCCAGTACATACTTTTTATCATAGAGTGCATTCTTTCTGGAGACGTACACAAATAATTCTTCATAAAAGAGTACATCTTCTTTGATAGAAGCGTCTTGCAAAGGTGTTACCACTAATCCACAGTCAAGCCGATTATTTTTTAATTCATTGATGACTTCCTCCGTAATCGTCTCTTTAATGATGAGATTAAGCTGCGGATATTTTTCTCGCATTTGCTTAAAGAGTGGTGGCAACAGGTACGGGGCCAGGGTTGGAATAATACCAATCCGAAGTTCTCCTGCCATGCTATCTTTTTGATCATTGATAATGTGTTGGATCATCTTAGCCTCGCGCAAAATGACTCGGGCCTGGGCAATCAGGTGCGTGCCAATTTCTGTAGGAATAACGGGTTGTTTGGTCCGATCGAAAATCTTGATACCCAATTCTTCTTCAAGTTTTTGAATTTGCATGCTTAGCGTTGGCTGGGTAACAAAACATTTTTCAGACGCCAGTACGAAATGACGGTGCGTATCCAGGGCAACAATGTATTCCAGTTGAGTTAACGTCATAGACAATGGCTATATCTTTATAAAGATAATCAATTTGATTTATTAACGTTGAGATGGTAAAATTGAGTCTGAATAGAAATTATCCGCTGAACATGACATTGGTCATAGCACCAGTGGGTAAAAGAGGTTATCATTAAACTATTATCACAAACAATTTATTAATCGATAGAAAATGGAAAAACAAACACATTCGAGTACATCAGTACACACGATGAACGGTAACGGTGAAGCCAAATGCCCGTTCCACCAGCCTGCTGGCAGTGGTACTCAAAATCAAGAATGGTGGCCCAACCAATTAAAGCTGAACATTCTTCGTCAACATTCAACGTTATCAAACCCAATGGGTTCAACGTTTAACTACGCAGAAGAATTTAAGAGCCTGGATCTGAAGGCATTGAAGAAAGATCTTGAAGTGTTGATGAAAGACTCTCAGGACTGGTGGCCTGCAGACTTCGGTCATTATGGTCCGTTGTTTATCCGAATGGCATGGCACAGTGCGGGTACATACCGCACCGGTGATGGACGTGGTGGCGCAGGGGCTGGTCAACAACGCTTTGCCCCGCTTAACAGCTGGCCTGACAATGTTAGCCTGGACAAGGCTCGTAGATTGCTTTGGCCGATCAAACAGAAATATGGACGTAAAATTTCATGGGCCGACCTGATGATCCTTGCGGGAAATGTAGCCCTCGAATCGATGGGCTTTAAAACCTTCGGTTTTGGTGGTGGCCGTGAAGATGTATGGGAACCTCAACAAGATGTTTACTGGGGCTCTGAAAAAAAATGGTTGGGTGGTGACAAACGCTACTCGGGCGAGCGCGACCTTGAAAATCCGCTAGCGGCTGTTCAGATGGGTCTTATCTATGTGAATCCGGAAGGCCCTAATGGAAATCCTGATCCGATTGCAGCGGCCCGTGATATTCGGGAGACTTTTGCCCGAATGGCGATGAATGATGAAGAAACGGTAGCACTGATTGCTGGTGGTCACGCGTTTGGCAAGACCCACGGTGCTGCACCTGCAACACATGTAGGCCCTGAGCCA
>DAOOCD010000393.1:0-2487 GCA_035408225.1 Cyclobacteriaceae bacterium
TATAGAACTTTCCATACTGACCCGTAAAATCTTCATGATGCAGGTGAAGCCAGTCGTACTTGGGTAACAGGTCATTTAACACTTCATCATCAAAGATCACATCATAGGGAATTTCGGCATAGGAAAGCACCAGCGTTACGGCATCATCCCAGGGTTGCTTTGATTTTGGCGAATAGACCGCAATGCGCGGGTATTTCTCCAATTTCATAATGTCGTAGTTAACAGCCGGGCTCGCAATTTCCGACACAATCGCATTTACTTTTGCTGCTGAGATAATCTCGTAACTGACCCCGCGCACCACCAGCTCATTTTGAATTTTTGGGTTATAGGCGCACATAAAACTGCCGCCCCGGTAATTTAATAGCCAGTCGACTTCTATATCATTTTTCAGAATCCAATAGGCAATTCCATAGGCTTTGAGATGGTTCGTCTGCTTTTCATCCATAGGAATGAAAATAGAATTAGCCAAAACCCGTCCCGAAAGGGCCAGAAATAAAAACAAAATGAACAAACGCATCGTTAAACCACTCATTTAGCTTCTTGTTGTAACAAAAGAATCAGTAAAAAGTCTCCACATTAGAACGTTTAAAGATATAATTTTGGAAGCTATTTTAATCAGGTACTCGAATTCGTAAGTAAAAACCTACCAGCAGCATGAATTTAGTCGAAAATATAAGAGAAGGGCTTAGGTCAGTAAAGGCAAATATGTTACGCTCGGTTCTTACGGCACTCATCGTTGCTATCGGTATTACCTCACTGGTAGGAATTCTTACCGCCATTGATGGCATTGAATACTCTGTTTCCGAGAGTCTTTCTTCACTGGGCGTTAATACGTTTGATATGTATTCGAAATGGAACCGGGGCACTAACCAGGATGGAGTAAAGGAAAAGGTGTATCCGCGACTTACACTTTCGGAAGTTCAAAAATTTGTTGATCAATACAACGTTCCTTCATCGGTTAGTTTATCGGCACGACTTACCAACCTGGCGGAAGTTAAGCATGGGTCGCAGAAGACCAATCCCAATGTGGATATCCGGGGTGCTAATGAGGAGTATATCGCTATTAAAGGGTTGAATATTCAGGATGGAAGAAATTTTTCACGATTTGAAATCCAGTATGGAAGCAATGTGGCTGTTATTGGTTATAAGTTAGCACAAGCTTTGTATGGGGATGATCCAAAGCCTGTTAATACAGAGATTTCCTTTAAGGGCACGCAGTTTAAGGTGATTGGTCTATTGAAAGAGAAGGGGGATCTTTCGGAGAACAACTACGACAACATGGTTATCATCCCGATCCTCGTTGCGAATCAAATGGCAGCGGGGCAACCGTTGCGCTATGTACTCACGGTAGGTATTCAGGATGCGAAGCAGGTTGATTACGCAATGGGCGAGGCCACCGGGCTTATGCGCAAAATTCGCCAGGACAGGGTGGAGAATGGCAACTCCTTTGAAATAGAAAAGAGTGAGTCGCTTGCTCAGGAATTAGAGAGCATTACAAATGGCCTTAGGTTTGGCGGCTTTGGAGTAGGATTTATCACTTTGTTAGGAGCATCCATTGCGTTGATGAATATCATGCTTGTATCAGTTACTGAGCGCACCCGTGAAGTAGGCGTTCGCAAGGCATTGGGCGCAACACCGTTACGCATCCGGCAACAGTTTGTAATTGAAGCCATTGTAGTATGTTTATTAGGGGGAATCGGAGGCGTTATACTTGGTATTTTAGTGGGCAATCTGATCTCGAAAGCGATCGGTATTGATGCTTTTGTGGTACCGTGGCTATGGATGACGGTTGGTATGTTGATCTGTATTTTTGTTGGCTTGCTTTCGGGTTATTACCCAGCACATAAAGCGTCTAAACTTGATCCGATCGAATCGCTTCGTTTCGAATAAAAGTAATTTCAAGTTTCTTTTACGGACTCCCTCTTAAATCAAAGAGGGAGTTTTATTTTTGTAACGGAGAAATGCCAGAGTGGTTGAATGGGACGGTCTCGAAAACCGTTTGGCGCGAAAGTGTCACCAGGGTTCGAATCCCTGTTTCTCCGCATACCCAATCACTGCGAATCAATACCTTTTGTTTTGGAGTAAACCAGACTTGTCTGAGCTTTACGAAAAAACAAAAGGTATGCGAGTGAAGCGAGAGCAGTGATTGGGTATTAGCCTCCCCATAATGGATCACTGAAAGTAATCCCTGTTTCTCCGCATCCAATCGCTGCGCTAAGTGCGGCTACCCCTGCACATTTGCGTGTTATAGGTTTGCAACTGTACCTTAATGGTTTGCAGCATGCGCTTAGTAGTTTGCAAACTGCACTTACCACTGTACACTTGCGCGTTACCGCTGCGCACTTGCGCGCTATCACTGCGCACGTTGCACCTAGCACTGAGCACAGTGCGACTACCACTGCGCACTTGAGCGTTTGAACCTTTTTCATCGGAGAGTGGTAGTCAAGTCTTTTCCTTGATTCATGGAAATGCCTGAGCCTGAAGTTT
>DAOOCD010000394.1:0-2479 GCA_035408225.1 Cyclobacteriaceae bacterium
ACTTTACCGAAAGGCACCCGCGACTTTGGCCCGGCCCAGATGGCCAAGCGACAATTTATATTGAATACTATCCGGCAGGTATTTCAAAAATACGGCTTCCAGCCACTGGAGACTCCCGCCATGGAAAACCTTACAACCCTTACGGGGAAGTATGGGGAGGAAGGGGACCAACTGCTTTTCAAGATTCTAAATTCAGGTGATTTCCTGAAAGAGGTGGATGCTCAAAAACTGGAAAGTAAAAACTCAAAAGGAATAACTTTTGATATCTCTGAAAAAGGACTCCGCTACGATCTCACTGTTCCTTTCGCGCGCTATGTGGTGATGAACCGCAATGAAATCACATTTCCATTTAAACGGTTTCAGATTCAACCGGTATGGAGAGCAGATCGGCCGCAGAAAGGAAGATACCGCGAGTTTTATCAATGCGATGCCGATGTTGTAGGAACAGACTCATTGATTTGTGAGGCCGAGATAGTATTGATGATCAAAGACGTATTTCAGGCATTGGGCATTGGTCATTACACCATTAAATTAAATCATCGGGCTATCTTATCTGGCCTGGCCGAGTTGTGCGAGGCAAAAGGGAATGAATCTTCACTTTTTATTGCTATCGACAAACTGGATAAAATCGGGGAAGAAAAAGTAAAAGAAGAATTGCGAAGTCGTGGTTTCTCTGAAACAAGTCTTATAATATTGTTTGAGATTTTGAACTTCAAAGGCACCACGCAACAGAAGATTGAATTTCTCACGAATAAATTCTCCAACTCTCCTACCGGGCAAAAAGGAATCGCTGACTTTAAAGAAGTGTTGAATTTACTTTCTGAGTATGGAACTACGGAAGAGCATGTTGAATTTGACATCGCGCTTGCCCGGGGCCTGAGCTACTATACCGGTTGCATCTTCGAAGTAAAGATTAACAATGTATCCATCGGCAGTGTAAGCGGTGGCGGTAGGTACGATAACCTTACGGGAGTGTTTGGATTGCCTGGAGTTTCTGGTGTAGGATTTTCGTTTGGAGTAGATCGTTTATACGATGCTATGGAAGAATTAAAACTCTTCCCCCAGGAAGCACAGATCTCCAGCAAAGTATTGATCACTCATTTCGATTTGGAAAGTCAACGTTACGGACTTAAGGTGCTGCAAATGCTAAGGGCTAACGGCATTGCTTCCGAGATTTATCCAGACTCTGTTAAAATTCAGAAGCAATTGGATTATGCCAATAAAAAGCTGGTTCCTTATACAATCGTAATAGGTTCTGAAGAAGTGAAAAGCGGATTGCTTGCTTTCAAAAACATGAAGACCGGAGAACAGACTAAATCAGGTATTGATGATATTTTAAAGACACTAAAGTAGGCAATAGGCAGTAAGCAGTAGGCAACACTATTGCCAACTGCCTTTTGCTTACTGCCAACTTTTAAAAAATGAGCCCAACGCACCACATATCCAACAAAACCCTCACGCTCAAAGGACTTGATCACATTCTGCATGGGCATTCCAAAATTGCTTTGTCAGAAGGTTCGCGTCAGCAGATTATCCGTTGCCGGGATTATCTCGATCAGAAACTGGCTTCCTCGGTGAGTCCAATTTATGGCATCAACACGGGCTTTGGTTCGCTCTACAATAAAAACATTCCTAAAAATCAGCTCGAACAACTTCAGGAAAACCTGGTGAAGTCGCATGCCTGCGGCACTGGTCCTGAAGTTCCGCGCGAGATTGTGCTGCTCATGCTTTATCTCAAAGTACAGTCGTTATCGTATGGCTACTCGGGGGTGCAGGTGGAGACCGTTGAGCGCCTGATTGACATGTTTAATCAGCGTGTGCTTCCGCGCGTGTATGAAATGGGTTCGCTGGGTGCTTCGGGTGACCTTGCTCCCCTCGCCCATTTATCCCTTCCACTGATAGGTCTTGGTGAAGTTCATTATCTCGGAAAAATTTATCCCGGGAACGAAATCTTAGCGCTTCTTGGTTGGGAACGGATTCACTTCAAAGCCAAAGAAGGATTGGCACTGCTTAATGGCACCCAGTTTATGAGTGCCTATGGAATCTGGTGCCTGTTGCATTCGCACCGGATATTAAAACTCGCCAATATGATCGGGGCGCTTTCGCTGGATGCTTTTGATGGCCGCATTGAACCCTTTGAGGAACCCGTACATAAGATCAGACCCCATCATGGTCAAATAAAAGTAGCTGCTGCAATTAAAAACCTGCTGACAGGCAGTGCGATTGTTGAGCAAGCTAAAAAACATGTGCAGGATCCTTATTCCTTCCGGTGTATGCCGCAAGTACATGGTGCCAGCGATGATGCCATTCAGTTCGTGACTCATACCATGATTACAGAAATTAACTCTGTAAGCGATAACCCAAATATTTTTGCCGAGAATGATAAAATAATCTCAGCTGGGAATTTCCATGGACAACCTCTGGCTCTTTCTTTGGACTTTCTGGCGATCGCTTTGGCAGAATTAGGGAGCATTTCAGA
>DAOOCD010000395.1:0-2458 GCA_035408225.1 Cyclobacteriaceae bacterium
GGTAATCCCGGAGAATTTATTACCCAGGTTCCACACATCAGTCTGGTATGGGGCCAAGACAATGTTGACTTCTTGCGAAAGCGATATAGTTTAATGAGCAGTTCTCCACTCTTTACAGGCATGACCTATTCTGAAAATCACGATGAGATTTCAGAGTGGGCACCCATTGTAATGCGGGGCCGTACCAAAAAACAACCAGTTGCCGCTACCCGAATGCCAATTGGTACTGATGTAAATTTTGGAGCTCTTACCCGCAGTATGATCGATCACCTTGGGAAAAAACAAGGTGTAACCATTCACTATAGTTCCGAATGTCTGGACCTGGATCCGGATGGCAAAGGAGGGTGGGATGTTTTTGTTAAGGACATAACAACCGGAGAGAAGAAAAAAGTAAATACCCGCTTTGCGTTTATTGGTGCAGGCGGAGCCACACTTCATTTGTTAAAACGCGCAGAGATAAAAGAAAGAAATGGCTATGGCGGATTTCCGGTGAGTGGCCTCTGGTTAAGATGTCTTAATGAAGAATTGATCAATAAGCATTATGCCAAAGTATATGGTAAAGCGAGTGTTGGTTCGCCTCCTATGTCAGTACCACATGTGGATACCCGTTTTATTGATGGGAAGAGGCAGTTATTATTTGGACCCTTCGCAGGATTTTCAACTAAGTTTTTAAAGAACGGATCACTGATGGATTTGCCCAACTCTATTAAGCTGGATAACCTGATGCCCATGATTTTTGCAGGTATCAAAAACGTACCACTTACTCGTTACTTAATTGAGCAACTGCGCTTAACTCCAGAAGATCGCCATGCGGCCCTGCGTGAGTATGTGCCTTTCACGAAGCAAGTAGATTGGGAGTTGATGGAAGCGGGTCAACGCGTACAAGTAATCAAGAAGGACAAAAAACAAGGTGGAGTTTTGGAGTTTGGAACCGAGCTGGTTGTTTCAGAAGATGGAACCGTAGCTGCCTTATTAGGCGCCTCACCGGGCGCGTCAACAGCAGTTGCCATGATGTTGGATCTTATTCAAAAATGTTTTCATAAGGATATTAAATCGGAGGCCTGGCAAGCTAAGTTGAAAGAACTGGCACCTTCGTATAATCAATCAATTTCAAAAGATCCGAAGCTGGTAGAAGCAACACGTAAACGCACGGCTACGCTCTTAGGGCTTGACAAAAATTGAAAGCGTTGTTCCCTCACCCCGGCCCCTCTCCCTGCCTTTGCCGAATCCGCCATTTGGCGGAGCAGGCAGGCCTGGGGAGAGGGGTGGCCGAAGGACATTTCTAGGTTAATTTTTCCAATCAGGCCAGCGCCCCGGTGTGTAGGGGGCATTGTTTATCTCGAGTTCCTTTTCAAGTTGTTCAATTGCAGTCTGTATTTTTTTCAGATCATCGAGGGCCAGTGTAAACTGTTTGGCGGCAACTGTATATGAATCCTTAAATGTTGTAGGAATCGGTGCCGTTGAACTCCAGACGCTGCCTTCAATGCCGGAAACCCGTTCATTAATCGAAGGCAAGGTTTCAAAATTTCTGCGCGCCTTCGATACATCGCCATTCATCTTAATTTTCAAATCATTTAATTGTCGGGTAACAGTAAACGATTTTTCAAGAATGGGCTTTGCAGGGGCAGGCATATCCTGTACTGCCAGATTAATATTACGAATTCGGGCATCCATTGTATTCATCAGGTCATTAACAGCGCTCACAGCCTTTCGTATTTCAGTTACCTGTTTGTAGAATGCAACATTTGTACTCATGTCTGTTGGTACGCTACTTTGATCCAGCAGCTTACAGCTAAACTTAATTGGCTCGGTTAACTCTGTAAGAATTCCATCTTCATATTTAGAAAGCGTAACGGAGTATTGACCGGGCATGGCAAGATGGCCTTCTTCTGCGCCACCAAATAATTGATCAGGTGCTGGTTTAAACCGGTTATTCACCGGGGCAGGCGATCCATAACGAAAATCCCATACCAATCTTTGCAACCCTTTTTTGGCAGGCGCCTTTAAGTGACGAACTACACTGCCCGATTCATCTTTAATGGTGAAGAGAAGATAAGGCTCGGGTTGTTGATCTTCGAGTCGCAGGCTGTCGGGACTGGGATAATATACCTTTTGCTTCTTTTCATATTTGGTCTTTTCTGATGCTTCGCGCTTTTGTTTAAGTGTTTTGATATCGTCTTTCAGATAATAGGAAAATACTGCGCCTACACTTGGGTTAGGTGTGGAAAAATAGCTGCTCCCTAAGTGGCCTTTATCGCGAAGGCCTAATGGGTAGCGTTCGATAAACATCAGGCTTTCTTTTATTGGGAAAAGGATAGCCGGTTTATTCAGATCTTCCTTCTTTAGATTTCTCAAAAGCGAATAATCATCCAGAACGTAAAATCCGCGCCCAAATGTACCGAGCACTAAATCACTTTCCCTGCGTTGAATTTCAAGATCACGAACTGCAATAGTGGGC
>DAOOCD010000396.1:0-2447 GCA_035408225.1 Cyclobacteriaceae bacterium
ATGTGCAGCCGAAAGTTACTGGAGCAGCGTGGTCATTGATCGCACTACTTCACCGTACTCATTCGATTTTGATTACAGTCGGCCCGAAACCGATCCACTCAAGAATGCAATCGCATTAGTAAAAAAGATTTCAGCTGAAGAAGGCGTTGATAAAAACCGGGTTTATATCACAGGCATTTCAATGGGCGGCATGGGCACCTTTGAGGCTGTATATCGCTACCCTAAACTATTTGCCGCAGCAACCCCCATTTGCGGAGGTGGTGATTCAAACCACTATGACAAGCGGGTTAGAAAAGTTCCATTTTCTATCTACCATGGAGATGCCGATGTAGTGGTAGGTGTAAAAGAATCGCGACACATGGTGGAGAAACTCACGTCATTAAAAGTAAATGTCCGGTATAAAGAATATCCTGGGGTAAATCACAATAGCTGGGACAATGCCTTCGCGGAGCCTGACTATCTGGGTTGGATGTTTTCGAAGAAGAAATAAACCATATTTCAATAGCGAAAAAACATCGCTCGTTATTCCCATGGAATCCTGAAAAGGTTTCTATTTTTGTGCTTACACACTCCACTATGATCGTTTTCTTTCGGGCTTCCGGTTCCACCCTCTACGCGGTTGGAAGCGCTCAACCTATTGATAGTCAATCCTATGAAAAATTAATCTGGCTTTTTGGCGGTGCAAAGCCCCTGAATGAGAAATCAGTTGCCGGCTATTTTCTAGGTCCCCGTAAAGAGATGATTACCCCCTGGAGCACAAATGCCGTAGAAATCACCCAGACCATGGGAATCAAAGGCATTGACCGCATCGAAGAATTTGTTGAAGTGAAAGATGAGTCGATTCATCATGACCGTATGCTGCAACGGTTGTATAAAGGAATGGATCAGGAGTTATTCACGATCCACCACATACCTGAGCCGATTGTTGAAATTGAAGACATCAAAGCCTACAATGAAAAAGAGGGACTTGCACTGAGTCAGGAAGAAATTGATTATTTGAATGATGTAAGTTGGAAACTGGGTCGCAAACTCACCGACAGCGAAGTGTTTGGATTCTCACAGGTAAACAGCGAACATTGCCGCCATAAAATTTTCAACGGTACCTTTATTATTGACGGTCAGGAAAAACAAGCAACCCTTTTCCAACTGATCAAGAAAACCTCTAAAGAAAATCCTAACTATTTAGTCTCTGCCTACAAAGACAATGTGGCGTTTATCAAGGGTCCGAAGGTGGAACAGTTTGCACCAGCTACTCAAGACAAACCAGATTATTTTAGAATAGATGATTTTGATTCAGTGATCTCACTGAAAGCAGAGACTCATAACTTCCCCACAACTGTAGAGCCATTTAACGGAGCTGCTACGGGTGGCGGTGGAGAAATTCGTGATCGCCTGGCTGGTGGAAAGGGTTCTTTGCCACTGGCAGGAACAGCCGTCTACATCACCTCCTACCCCCGTTTGGAAAATGGCAGACCATGGGAGAAAAAGTTTGCGGAGCGTGCCTGGTTATATCATACTCCTGCTGAGATCCTGATCAAAGCTTCCGATGGAGCGAGCGATTTTGGAAATAAATTTGGTCAGCCACTCATTGGCGGAAGCGTTCTCACCTTTGAACATTTTGAACATGACAAGAAGTTTGGTTTTGATAAAGTGATTATGCTGGCTGGTGGCGTAGGCTACGGAAAAGAAAAAGACAGCAAGAAAGAACACCTGCAAGCCGGGGATAAAATTATTTTACTAGGTGGCGACAACTACCGCATCGGTATGGGTGGTGCGGCAGTTTCTTCGGTAGTAACTGGTGAATTTGGAAATGCCCTCGAGCTTAATGCGGTGCAGCGCTCCAACCCTGAAATGCAAAAGCGCGTAATGAATGCAATTCGCGCGTTGGTTGAATCTGCTGAGAACCCGATTGTTTCGATTCATGATCATGGAGCGGGTGGCCACTTGAATTGCTTCTCTGAATTGTTGGAAGAGACTGGTGGAACGATTGAAATTGACAAACTACCCATCGGAGATCCAACACTCTCGGATAAAGAGATCATCAGTAACGAATCGCAGGAGCGCATGGGGGTGGCGATCCATGCAAAAGATGTAGATACCTTAAAGCGTGCTGCGGATCGCGAACGGGCACCTATGTATGTTGTGGGTACGGCTACCGGTGATCAGCAGTTTAAGTTTATTGATAATAAAAAGCACACCAGGCCAGTTCAACTGGAATTAAGTCACCTCTTTGGTTCTTCTCCAAAAACTATTCTTCAGGATAAGACTTCTACTGCGAAGTATGAAGATGTAAAATACGATCAACATAAGCTGACCGACTATCTGGATCAGGTATTGCAGTTGGAAGCCGTGGCCTGCAAAGATTGGTTAA
Source organism: Cyclobacteriaceae bacterium (assembly GCA_035408225.1). Classification (GTDB taxonomy): domain Bacteria; phylum Bacteroidota; class Bacteroidia; order Cytophagales; family Cyclobacteriaceae; genus ELB16-189. The sequence goes on from DAOOCD010000396.1 coordinate 2,372, forward strand.
CAAATAAAGTTGATCGTTCGGTTAGCGGACGCGTTGCAACCCAGCAAACGTGCGGTCCTATTCAGCTTCCGCTGAA
>DAOOCD010000397.1:0-2404 GCA_035408225.1 Cyclobacteriaceae bacterium
CCATTGGTATCCTTGGATCATTGGTTATTTGTACTATTCTTTATGTGTTGTTTTCTTATGTACTTACCGGTGTCGCAAACTATGAGGAATTTAAAACTGCTGGCAAGGAAGCTTCTGTAGCTTATGCGATTCAAAACTATATGCCAGGCTTTGGCTGGCTGGCAACCCTGATTACAGTTGCGATCCTGGCAGGGTTCTCTTCGGTAATTCTGGTAATGTTAATGGGGCAATCCCGGGTGTTTTATTCAATGTCGAAAGATGGATTGGTGCCTAAAGTATTTTCGGAATTACATCCTGTACATCGCACGCCCTTTAAAGCAAACTGGCTGCTACTGATTTTCGTTGGGGCCTTTGCCGGGTTTGTGCCCGGAAGCGTGGCTGGCGATCTTACCAGTTTCGGAACCTTGTTCGCCTTTGTGTTGGTATGCGTTGGCATCTGGATCTTACGGGTAAAAAATCCTGATGCAGTAAGGCCATTTAAAACACCGCTGGTTCCAATGGTTCCAATACTGGGAATTTTGGTATGTTCTGCAATGATTTTCTCACTTAGTAATGAAACCCTGATCTCGGCACTTATCTGGATGGCCGCAGGATTAGTCATTTACTTTACATACAGTAAGAATAACAGCAACCTGAGAAAAGAGACGAAGAGCTAATTTATAATTTCGTCACTAATGGTAAGAGTCGTGCCGTTTAGTTGAGTCCGATACCGTTGCAAAGGTCGCCAGGCAGGTCCCCCTGTTGGTGTGCCATCGGTAAAACTAAAATTGGAACTGCAACAAGGGTCAATCATAAAAAAACCTGAACTGTGCACATTTACAGTCGCACAGGCTTCGTTGGGGTGATAAGAGCAATTGCGTTCGTAGGCTATGTAACTACTTGCACTCACTCTATAAATAATTAAACCGCGAACACCTCCGGTACTTAATTCCTTATTCCCTCCATCTGTTCGTAGGCTTAAGTATTCAGGCAGATTCAAATTAATTACCACATCAACAAAAGGTATCATTGGAATCGGGTCATCCGATAAGTCGCGGGTACACCCCACCAAGCTTAAAAGAATTAGAAAAAACTTACTTTTTTGAATATTCATAGAAACCCTTCCCCGTTTTTCGCCCCAGCTGCCCAACTCTTATTTTTTGATTTTGAATCTCACTGGGCTTGAATTTTGAAATCCTGTTAAACCCTTCATACACCGAATTAGTTACCGCATAATTCACATCAATGCCAATCAGGTCCATCAGTTCAAATGGTCCCATCTTAAAACCTGCACTCTTCATTAACTGATCAATCGTTTCAAACGATGCAACCTGATCCTCCATAACCTTTAATGATTCAACATAAAAATGCCGTGCTACCCGGTTAACGATAAAACCCGGAGAATCTTTTACTTCAACAGGTACTTTTCCAATTGAAACTGCGAATTGTTTCATCGCTGCAACAATTTCCACACTGGTTTGAGATCCGGAAATCACTTCAACCAACTTCATTAAATGAGCTGGATTAAAGAAATGCAGACCAACGCATTTTGATGGGTTTTGAAGTTGATCGGCAATTTGTGAAACCGGAATAGATGAGGTGTTGGTGGCTAAGATTGCCTTCCCCGAATTTATTCCTTCAAGCTCAGCAAATAGCTTTTGTTTAATTTCCAGATTTTCAACTACTGCTTCAATGATAAGATCTGCCTTTAAATCCGTTAACTGATTAGCTATCGTGATTCTATTGAAAGCTTCATCGCTTGCTTCCTGTGTTAACTTACCTTTAGCTACTGAATGATTAAGGCTACCCTGGATGAGGTTTATGGCTTTTCTGCAAAAATCTGAGTTTACATCGTACAAGGTTGTATCGTAGCCGGCAAATGCACATGAAATCGCAATGCCTTGCCCCATCGTGCCAGCCCCGGCTATCCCTACAGTTTTGATGTTAATTGCCGCTCGCATAGTTTTGTATTTGCTCTATTTGTATTGTGCAGCCAGGTTAATGAAAGGAACTTTCATTCTGACAAAGCTATATGACTGGCTTAAATTGCCTGAGGAATCGAATATCGTTTTCAGAGAACAATCGTAAATCATTGATGCTATAGCGCAACATGGTAATACGTTCGATGCCCATTCCAAAAGCAAAGCCTGTATATTCTTCAGGGTCAATTCCACAATTTCTCAACACGTTGGGATGTACCATTCCTGAGCCGGCAATCTCGACCCACCCTGAATACTTACAAACGTTGCAACCCTTTCCATGACAGATAAGGCACGAGATATCAATCTCCGCACTTGGCTCTGTAAACGGAAAAAAGGAAGGCCTTAACCTGATTTTGGTTTCCTTGCCAAACATTTCCTTGGCAAAATGATATAAGGTTTGTTTGAGGTCAGAGAAGCCTACGTTCTTATCGACATAAAGACCT
>DAOOCD010000398.1:0-2401 GCA_035408225.1 Cyclobacteriaceae bacterium
GAGTACGGTCGCTGTTGGAAGATGAAGCATAAACTACAAGATCATTAACTCCCACTATTATATTTCCAGTATTCTGAGTTTGCGCAGCGGCAGATTGAGCACTGTTTACATTAGCTATAGGCGTGGTTTGGTCTGCATCCTTAATAGTCATGGCAGTAAACACTTCATTGGCAGGAGCTGAAGACCAGGTTACAACAAAATTATAACTACAACTTCCACGGGCAGCAGAAATACCAGCCTCGTTCAAATACCAGATATCCGTTCTTTGCGTACCCCCACTCTGTTGGGTTCTTGCCTGCGTCAATGCTTGAGCACCCCAAGTAATACCCGTTATGGTTCCGATGGCACCAGCCTTCCCGGTAACGGCTACAACAAGTAAACGATTATTTCCCGCACCAACCGCATAGGCCGTCTTTGATGTAGTAACTGAACCTGAAACAACACTAGCCTGACCGAATGCTACATTTGAGTTAAAAAAGCAAAGACTTACAGAAATGATCAGAATGAAGCAATGAAGACAACCTTTCATGTTTGAAATAGACAGTATCCATTCAAAGTTAAGTAAAAAGAATAACCTGACGATACTAAATAACCTTAATTGTATTGCACTTAGTAATCGGTTTTGACCGATTTATTGAATGGAATTTTAAACTGAAATGCCAGATCTTCATCCTTTTTTGGATCCAACACATCTAATCCGTAGTGGATTTTCTTAGGATCACCATACACAAATGTTCCAAAAAGACGATCCCAGATGGAAAAGATATTTCCAAAGTTGGTATCTGTCCACGGCCTCTCGAAGTGATGATGAAATTTATGAACATTAGGGGTGATAAATATGTAACTCAGTGGCTTATCGATCCAGATGGGAAGTGAAATATTAGCATGGGTGAAATAAGTAAAGAATACGGTACAGATCCGATAAAAGAAATAATAGCCAGCGGGAGCTCCTGTTATTACAACTGCTATGAGTGCAAACACCTCTCGCATAATAAAGTCTCCCGGGTGATGACGTGTGCCTGAGGTCGCGTCAAGATGGGTATCACTATGATGTATCATATGAAACTTCCACATCCACTTTATACGGTGAAGCATGTAGTGAATAAGATACTGGGCCATCAATTCAAAGATTAAAACACACATAAGCAGTTCAGCCCAAATCGGCCAGTCTATCAAATAGGTAAGACCGAACTCATTTGCTTTAATCCACTCAAAAATTCCCACTGTTGCTACACCAAATAGTACATTGATAATCATGGTAGTACCAAGAAAAACAAAATTGACCCCGGCATGCTTCCACTTTTTATACGTGAAGTTGAACAATGGGAAATTACCTTCCAGGATCCAGCAAACCACCAGACAAATTATTATCCAGGCAGCACGCTGCCACGTAGGCATGGTTTCAAAGAAATTCAAGAATGAATTCATAGCTTCAAGATATAAGATTCAAAACCAACGAGCAAATCGCAATTCGTAAATCAAAATTCGTGAATTCGCAGTTCCTAAATATAACGCTCTAAGGGTCGGGTTAAGCATGTTGGACCCCCACCGCCTTTCACGCTAATCTCCTGCCCTTCGTATTCATGCACTGTACAACCCGCATCGATCAGACGTTGTTTCGTGATGGGGTTTCCTTTTACCATGACTACTTCGCGTGGAGCAATGGCCAATACATTGCAGCCCATCGAATCCCATTCTGAATCGGGTACTTCCACGAAGGAAATTCCATGTTCCAATAAACCATGTCGAAAAGAAATAGGCATGAGCGGAGAATACACCACTGCCAGATTTTTATCTACTGGACTAAATACAGACATCAAATGAAATACATCCGAGGGTCCTTTGTAATGAGGCATCTCGGCTACCCACACTTTTATTCCATGCGGTTCCACCAGGTGTTTAAGTTGTCTTATTCCTTCCCAATTGGTGCGGTAAGTATGTCCTACTGCGAGCGTGTGTTCATCTACCCAGGCTACATCACCGCCTTCCAGTGTGCCCGGATGTGTGATCTCTCCTAAAATTTTAATGTTATTGTTTTCAAATGCTTTTCGTTCTGCAGCCGGCTCATTTTTGCGCGCAGGCTTGCCCATATTGCACAGGATCATACCGTAATCTGTAGCAATCGCTGCATCGCGACAATAAATGGAATCCATCGTTACAGAGGAATCAAATGGTAATGTGAGTGTTACAGCACCTTGCTGCGTAATCATCTTTTCGAACGCTGCGTATTCTACTTCCGCTTTTGTGAGATCTGGCTTGGAAAGAAAATTCAAATCTTTCCATTGAGATGCAATCTGGCTCTCATCCACAAAGGCTTCCTTCGGTCGTTTAATAAATACGGATTTAAGTTTTCCGTAATCGGATTGAAAAGTAGTTTTCATGGCAATGAGTTTCTTTTGAC
>DAOOCD010000399.1:0-2395 GCA_035408225.1 Cyclobacteriaceae bacterium
ATTACATTTTACGCATTACCGTATGAAGACCATGGATTTATTCATATTGTGTGTTTTCCTTTTACTTCAAGGATGCATGAAGGAAAAGACCTCAAAAGAGGAAGTTGCAACCGTGAATCAGGCTGCAACTACGTTCACAACATATGATAAGCAGGTAATCATTTATACAACGGCCAGCCAGACTGATCTGAGGTTAGCCATCACTGATACGACAACATTTGAAAATGCAGGTCAGCCCCTGGAAGGTCAGATTTCTGTTTTTGTCAATCCCACTAAAACGTTTCAGAATTTCATTGGAATTGGAGGGGCAATTACTGATGCATCTGCTGAGGTCTTCGCAAAATTGACTAAAGAAAAGCAGCAGGAATTATTGAGCGCTTATTACGATCAGCATAACGGGATTGGGTATTCATTGGCCCGCACGAACATCGGCAGTTGCGATTTTAGCAGCGATAGTTACACCTATGTTTCGGATAATGACAAGGAGCTTAAATCCTTCAATATCGATCATGATCGAAACTATAAAATCCCAATGATCAAAAGTGCCATCGATGCAGCCGGAGGTAAACTACTATTGTATGCCAGCCCGTGGAGCCCGCCTGCCTTTATGAAAGACAATAACAATGTATTGAATGGGGGCAAGCTGCTTCCCGATTTTTATAAATCTTGGGCATTATATTATACTAAGTTTATCAAGGCCTATGAAAAAGAGGGGATGCCGATTTGGGGAATCAGTATTCAAAATGAACCGATGGCTACCCAACGATGGGAGTCGTGCATTTATACGGCCGAAGAAGAACGCGACTTTCTTAAATATCATTTGGGCCCAACCATGGAGACAGAAGGGTTGGGCACTAAAAACATTGTGGTGTGGGATCATAACCGGGATTTGATTAATCACCGGGCCAATACAATTTTTGATGATTCCATTGCTGCTAAATATGCCTGGGGTATTGGTTTTCACTGGTATGAAACCTGGACGGGTGGTGAACCCATGTTTACAAACCTTGACAATGTTAACGAGTCTTATCCTGATGAGAATATTTTGTTTACCGAGGGTTGTGTGGAACGATTTGATGCAACCAAGTATCAGCATTGGCCTAATGCCGAGCGTTATGGCCGATCAATGATTAATGATTTTAATCAAGGCACGGTGGGCTGGACTGATTGGAATATTTTATTGGATCAAACCGGTGGCCCCAATCACCTCGGCAACTTCTGTTTTGCTCCGGTACATGCCGACCTCAGGTCGGGTGAGCTGATATACACACCTTCTTATTATTATATCGGCCACTTCTCAAAATTTGTACGTCCGGATGCAAAAAGGGTAAGTACAGTGAGCAGCAGAAGTCCATTACTAAGTACCTCATTCATAAATACGGATGGATCGATGGCTACGATTGTGATGAATCAAAGTGATCAGCAAATTGTCTATAAAGTGTACATAGGAACTCAAGCCGTGGAGTCGAAAATTTTACCCCATGCAATTCAAACACTTGTAATCAGATAGGAGTGAATGTTTATGTTTAAAGCAACTATTGATATCATTGGTATTAATTTTCTTGTTTTAGTACCCGATTCTGGACATCAATTTCAGAAAGAGTATTATTTTAGATTACAGTTCATACCATTATGGCAAAGACCGTTAAACTGAGTGATACAGAACAAGTGACGGAGCACATCCGGAAGCTTGGCCCCGAACTTGGTGGAGTTATCGAAACCATCCGGCAGATTATTTTAAGTACTGACAAAGAAATAGGAGAGCGGATTAAATGGAATAATCCGAGTTTCTATTATACGGGTGAGATGAAGCCTTTTGACCCAAAGGAATACAAGCGCGAGCTTATCGTGATGAATTTACACAAAGGCCGCATTATGCTGGTGTTTCCCAGCGGGACAAAAGTAAAAGATACCTCCGGACTCTTGGAAGGCGACTATAAAGATGGCAGACGACTTGCAATCTTTAAAGACCTGAGCGATGTTAAAGCAAAGGAAAGAACCTTGAAAAAGATAATCAAGGATTGGTTGAAGTTGGTTGACAAATGATTATATAAATTAAGATTATTGGTCAGCGACCAACAAGGACTCTTTCACCCATGTTGGTGTTTTGCGCGAACATGTGTGCGAGATCACCAACAAGCAATGCTGTGGTATTTTTTGAATTATCATTAATATTGGGTTAGATCATTTGGTGCAAACACCAACATTGGCGGGGTGATTGTATTTATTATCTTTAAGCAAATCCTAACATCTTCCATGAAACTGGAAAAGACCTTATACCAGAATAGTCTCTTTTATTTTATTGCTTTCTTTCTATTGATGCTGGCGGGTTTCTGGTTTACGTATTTTACGAAAGTGCTGGACCAGGAAAATTACCGAATGCATACGCATGGTG
>DAOOCD010000400.1:0-2381 GCA_035408225.1 Cyclobacteriaceae bacterium
GCGGATTTGACTGGTTAGTTTCTTTAATTGGGCTATGTCGGGCTGGGCCATGAAGTTGAAATTTTGCCCGAATATAGACAGACATTTGAGGATAATAAAACGCTATTTGTCATCATCCAGCCTTAGGCAAGACGATACCGTTTTGTTAATGTACGATGGGATTCCAGCTCAAGCCTGCCTGCTCCGCCAACTGGCGGATTCGGCAAAGGCAGGGCCGGAATGACAACCTAAACTTATTTACTTTTTCTTTTTGGCTGCCTTCTTTGCCGCTTTCTTAACGGCCTTTTTGGCGGGCTTAGACGGGGTTTTTGGAGCAGCTTTAACAACCGGTTTAGGGGCCCCACCTAAGATTTGATCTGCGTGGTTTTTTGTATCAACTTTTTCAATCATCTCGCTGATGATACCATTTTCATTGATGATAAACGTAACGCGAGCGGTACCCATGTACTTTCGGCCATACATCGATTTCTCGACCCAGGTACCAAACTTAGCATGAACTGATTTATCCTCATCGGCTAAAAGCCGGAAGGGGAGTTTTTCCTTTTCAATAAATTTCTTGTGCAACTTCTCATTGTCAGTACTTATGCCCAGTACTTCATAACCTGCTTTTTGAAGGGCCTTATAATTGTCGCGCAGACTGCAGGCTTCAGCAGTACAACCGGGAGTCATGTCTTTAGGATAAAAGTAGAGTACTACTTTTTTGCCTTTAAAGTCAGAAAGAGTAACCGGGTTGCCATCCTGATCTTTTGTTTTAAAGTCCGGAGCTTTAGAGCCAACTGTGAGAGCCATAGTTCTAAATTTTTTGTTTAAAGATACTTTCGTTACCAGCCTGATCTACCACTTTCAGCTCAAAATCACCTTGCAGGAATTTGGTACTGTCGAGCTTTTCAGATTTTAAGATTCCGTTTTTGTAATCGTAAACCATTAACAGCCATTGACCATTTATGTTTGCTTCAAAGTAGGCAATACCTGATAGATTATCTTTAATCTTAAACCGGGCAGCTGCAGTCGATAAACCAATTTTGGTAATGACAGGGGGTACGGTATCGCGCAGCAACGTAAATTCTCCAAACTCGCGGGTATTAAATTTGATTCGGTTGTTTTTCCATTCGCTGGGTACGTATGCAAATCCACGTCCTTCTTTCCTGTACAGGCCCAGGTCGCGCGATTGAAAGTAATTCAGTTTGGGTTTGAGTGTTACGGCAATATTCTTGTGCAGGGGAATGGTGCGACTACCCAGTGTAAATGATTCCTGTTTGTTTAGTGTATCGTATGCTATGGATAGAAAAGCAGTATCATAAAGAGATTGATTTGGAAATTCAATATCCGCCAGGTCGCTATAATATTTGTATTCTGTGGCTGATGGAATCCGGTCTTTGAAATTAAAATTAATTGTACCCTGGCAGGTTTGAATAGAATCGGGTAAGATGTTTAATAGGTTAATCAAATATACCTGCTGATTAGATCCCCGGTAGTTGTATTTTATGGAAGTTGACTTTCCCTTTTGCCAAACCTCAATCGGTTTTTCTTCAGCATTGCAAAGTTTCACGGATACTTTCAGGGTGTTTTCATGAATTTCCGTTTCGAAGGGCTTGCCGCTTGCACTGAGTAAAGGGGTTTCCGCAACCCGTTGATTGGGCCTTAACGTAAAATGTACTTTGCTCACATTCCCGTTATAATCTTTAAGCAGAATATCGACCGGAGTATCTTTATCACCAATCAGAATGCTGCTCTTTTTGGTAACTCCCGGATAGTAATCCAACCGGTTGCCATCATCAATATATAATTTATTATAACGGACTCCCTTCAATTCCAGCGTGCGGTAATCCATCAAGGCAAGGATGTTCCTTGATTCGCTTAAATTTACCTTATCAATTGTCTGTTTGAACACCACCTGACTATCCACAAGCATATCAATGTAATTAATGCCATAGCGAAACCGGGTGTTCTCCATTTTATCATGGGCCAGAACTTCTACCCCAATTCGCCCACTGGCTAGAATCGGGTAGGGAAGTGAGTAATTATTACCATTCTTCACTACCGAAAATTCAAAGCGACCAAATTGATCATTGATTCGGGAGTCGTTATCCATAGTCTTTAATGCAACTTTGAATACAACCGGAGCAAGGTTGTCCTTTACTTCTGCAAACTCATAGGTAAGCGGGTTGATGGCCTCATTATTTTCATTGCGAACTTCGAAATGGAGATGGGGTCCACCCGAGCCACCCGTGTTGCCGGATAGCGCTATGAGTTCGCCTTTACTTATGGGAAACTGATTGGGTTTGAAAATCAAATCAATCTCTGAAACTTTACGGGTATAGCGCTCCTTGCGGATGAAATCACCCACAGCGCCTTTAAACTCATCGAGGTGTGCATACACC
>DAOOCD010000401.1:0-2379 GCA_035408225.1 Cyclobacteriaceae bacterium
TACATCGTAACCGGAGCCGGAGGAGCTCCTTTGTACGATCCCTCATTAAGTGGAAAGCCTGAATTGTGGAAGCATGATCCGCAAGAAAACTGGGTTCCGTTTACAGCTAAAATTGTATCGGATATTCATTCATTTACTACTATCGAAACCAACGGAAAGAAAATGGTACTAAAGCAAATGAATGCGCAGGGCGTTGCTTTTGATGAGATCATGATCACCAAATAATCTTCTACCTAAATTTAGTTATTTCAAATTGACCTGATAAAGGCCACAGCTTTCCGTTACTTCAGGTGGTTGAATGACTCCGGCATAATCCAACTGAAATTTTTTAGGATATAACGCAAGAACAGAAGCGAATCCAATGCTTGCGTTGATGCTTCCCTTGGGTGCATATCGCGTGATTGACCTCAGCAATTTAATATCACTATCCTCTTCGGCTGAATGAATATACACCGGTGCAACATGAAGGCCAATCCGGATCGGTTTCTCAGGTTTAAAGGGAGCGGTGCTATTCCATACAGAACGAACTATATCCATCAAGGCAATTTCTGTTTCAAGACCAATAACAATAGAGGTCTCCTGCTCCTCATACACCTTGAACGAGAGTTGCTCTTCGCCCGCTAAAGACTTAATCAGTTTTTCGATTCGTTCCCTTTCCATGGGCAAAACATCAGCCAGCTCAAAACATGCTGTAAATAAAACAGGGCGATTCGGGATGATCGTTTGCTCCTGCCGGCTAACAGACACTTTGGAAGGAACGATTTCAGCCGCTGTATACATTACATCGGGGTTAATATTATTGTATCGTTGTGGGTAAGGCCACATTTGAATGGTATCGCGTGTCCCCCCCTCTCTCCGTTTCATGTCAAATTCCGATAACACAGTTAACAGAAATGGTTCCTGATGATAGGTTTGGCTGCGAAGAATGGCAGCTCCAAAAATCACTTTTCCAAGCAATGAAAATAAATCATCGTTACCACCATAGTGGTCTTGGGTTATAAACGTATTCGGATACTTAGTCTGCAATGCCTCGAATCGATTTACCCAATGTTCACCTGCAAACGCTAAACTTGTGTTGGTAAAATCACTTTTATTAAATGGCATTAGCACGTGCACCTCTCTGCCTTCCTCAACCATAGCTTCTGCAAACAGAATATCCCCACCACAGGCCAATGAACAATAACCAATGCTTGCATTCAACGTGCGGATGGCACCCTTGATAGCATCCTTCACCTTTGTTTCAATTACCGCTGGAAAACGAGGGGTTGCCCGATTAGGTGCATCAACCATATGACCTGCGAATGCCATTACAACTGGCGGGGCAAAAATGCGAAAGATTTCTTTAGGTACAGGAACATAATGATTGAGTAACCACAATTGATTATGGATACTGAGTACTTTACCCCAGTCGTTGCCTGCTGACTGCCTGGCCTTGATATAGTAATCAACAGATCGATCTCTGTTTTTGATTAGCAAATAAGCTTCCCCCAACGTGGCAAACTCCCATACCGAATTTGCCGTGCTTTCAATAAGAGCAATTACCGCATTTGCAATTTCACGGCCTTGCACTGCTTTCCCTGCTATAGCCGACATCGTGGCGGCATTAATTCCTGTATAGTAATTCTTTGTTAAGGAAAAGTTCTTCGAATAGGTGTCGCGGGAAAGAATGGCATACTTTGAATCCTGAAGCTTCCTGAAAAGATCCTTGTAAACACCCCCCAGTATTCCAGCTGTTTCAGGATCCTCGGGGTTTCTACGATAGGCTAAATCAAGGTGAGCTAATGCCTGTTCAGGTGAACCTGACTTCGATAAGCTTATCGCTAACAATTGGTCTACCCGTAAATGATCCACCTGTGGATCATCCTTTAAACGCATAGCCAGTTCTCGTGCTTCCAGGTATCGACCATGGTTAACAAGATTCTCCAGATAAACTACCTTTTCAGCCAACGTAATTCTTATTTTTGGTTGGATGCATTGTGACGATTAACAAACTGATCATACAATTCCATTAACTGATTTTTCCGTACCCCCTTCTGCCTGTTTAACTAATTCAAGATAAGCCTGAGGATATTCATCGGAATACATTTTCGGAAGAATGTCAAATTTAGTGAGTCCCATATACGCTGTAAATAAAACAAAGCGTGTCATTAGTACAATTGATCGGTCTTTAAATTTTAGCACATACCCTAATAATAGGAAGAATTGTCCGTACTATCAACAAAACGGGGGTCTTGCAGCGGATGAAAAAGGTATAAAATTGAGCGAATGAATGAAATATTTATCAAAATGACGGGGCGGTTCTACTTACTTATTCTCATCCAATAATTAGAGCGTCCGCAGACCTTTGAGCAGAATCTCCCGCATACCGGCACCCATCGG
>DAOOCD010000402.1:0-2377 GCA_035408225.1 Cyclobacteriaceae bacterium
TGATGAGCGGGAAGGACTTCGGTTGAAGAGCACCGTTTTTTAAAAAGTAGGCAGTAGGCAATCAGCAGTAGGCAGTTATTTCAATTTTGACTTTGAATATTTATCAATGAAGTTATTTGACGTTTACCCATTATTCCCAATCGAACCCGTAAAGGCCAGCGGTTCCTGGCTGTGGGATAGTGAAGGGAAAAAATATTTGGATCTCTATGGAGGGCATGCCGTGATTTCGATCGGTCACAACCATCCACATTTTGTTGAGGCACTAAAAAATCAGTTAGACAAAATCAGTTTCTATTCTAACAGCGTTAAAAATTCCTTACAAGAGAAGCTGGCTGAAAAACTCGGACAACTTTCGGGGTATCCCAATCACCAGCTCTTTCTTTGCAATTCGGGAGCGGAAGCCAACGAGAATGCATTAAAGCTTGCTTCCTTTGTTACCGGAAGAAAGAAAGTAATCGCTTTCAAGAAAGCATTTCACGGAAGGACTTCCGGAGCGGTAGCCGCAACCGACAATCCGAAGATCGTTGCTCCCTTCAATGCTGGTCATGACATTTTGTTTCTTCCTTTGAATGATGTCAAGGCATTTACTGAAGCCATCAATAAAGAAATCGCAGCCGTTATCATTGAAGGCATTCAGGGTGTTGGGGGTATTCAATTGCCGGACGACTCTTTCCTGAGATTGCTTTCTGCCAAATGCAAGGAGGTTGGGGCCTTGTTGATCTTAGATGAAGTGCAATCGGGCTACGGGCGCTCAGGAAAATTCTTTGCTCATCAATACGCTGGTATTGAAGTAGACTTAATCACAACTGCCAAAGGCATGGGCAATGGATTTCCCGTGGGTGGTGTGCTGATCCATCCCACCATAAAACCATGGAGCGGTATGTTGGGCACCACCTTTGGTGGTAACTACCTTGCATGCGCAGCAGCTTTGTCCGTGCTGGAAGTAATTGAACAGGAAGACCTGATGACCAATGCTACCACCCTGGGTAATTACTGGATGGAACAACTTCGCTCGTTCACATCCATCACGGAGGTGCGGGGCAAAGGCTTGATGATTGGATTTGATTTACCGGACTCGCTGGCTTCGTTAAGAAAAGATTTGTTATTCAAGCATCATATCTTTACGGGTGAGGCTAAGCCCAATACCGTAAGACTACTTCCTTCACTGGCATTAACAAAAAACGAAGCGGATATTTTGCTGGAAGCCCTTTCTGTAGAACTTAAAAAGCCCGTGCTATCATGAAGCATTTTCTCTCTGTAAACGAAGTAACGAATCTTTCACAACTGGTTGATAGTGCACTCGCCTACAAAGCCAACCCTTTCAAAGATGCTGCATTAGGTCACAACAAAAGATTAGGCATGCTCTTTCTCAATCCTAGCATGCGCACACGCATCAGCACCCAGATTGCCGCCAAAAATCTGGGCATGGATCCCATTGTATTTAACGTGGGGCAAGACGGCTGGACGTTGGAGTTTGAAGACGAAGCCATCATGAGTGGTACAACGGTTGAACATGTGAAAGAAGCTGCGCCTGTATTAGGAAAATATTTCGACATTCTGGGCGTGCGTACCTTTCCTTCATTGAAAAATAAAGAAGATGATTATAGTGAGCTATACATCAATCAATTCATCAAATATTCCGGTGTGCCTGTGTTAAGTCTGGAGAGCTCTACCCTGCATCCACTGCAAAGCCTTACAGACATTATTACCATTCAGGAAACCTTTAAGGAAAAAAGGAAACCCAAAATTGTATTGACGTGGGCACCGCATGTAAAAGCATTACCGCAATGTGTGGCCAATAGTTTTTCACAATGGGTGAATGCCTGGGGCGGAGCAGACTTTGTGATCACCCATCCGGAAGATTATGAACTGGATAGTAAGTTCACCAAGGGAGCAACCATCACACTTGATCAGGATGCAGCCTTAAAAGATGCTGACTTTGTATACATTAAAAACTGGAGCACCTACGCGGACTACGGAAAGATTTATTGCAACGATCCGGAGTGGATGCTCACGAATGAAAAACTTGCTCTTACCAATCAGGCAAAAGTAATGCATTGCCTTCCGGTAAGAAGAAATGTAGAACTGAGCGATGAAATCCTGGACGGACCAAACAGTCTTGTGACACAACAGGCGGGTAACCGGGTGTGGGCAGCGCAGGCCGTGTTAGCGGAACTACTTAAATTCAGTAAGCAATAGGCAAATGCAGTAGGCAAGATTGCATATTGCTTTTGCCAACTGGCTACTTTCAAAAAGATATGAACAAACTATACATCATAAAAATCGGTGGCAACGTGTTGGACGATGAAAAGTCATTAAAGAATTTTCTGAAAGACTTTGCTTCGATTCAGGCACCTAAAATATTGATCCACGGTGG
>DAOOCD010000403.1:0-2373 GCA_035408225.1 Cyclobacteriaceae bacterium
AAGCGTCCATCGTACGGCATCGAGCATGTGTACACACATATCGCCCATGATGCCATTGCCATATTCCATAAACGCTCGCCACCAACCGCGGTGCGGAAGTCCATCGTAGGGACGGAGTGGAGCCGGGCCTGTCCACAGCTCATAGTTGAGAAAATCCGGAATGGCTTGCAGGGGCGGATTGCTGTTGTTGCGCATGTGGTAGTAACAAAACATTTCCACGTGTGAAATTTTGCCAAGCAGACCGGCTTCAACAATATTCTTTTTTGCTTCAATTAAGTGAGGAGTACTTCTGCGTTGCAAACCAACCTGAACGGTGCGCTTATATTTTCGTGCAGCGCTTACAATGGCTTCACCTTCCATCACATCCACACTGATGGGTTTTTGTACATATACATTAGCACCGGCCTTCATTGCATCGATGGCTTGCAATGCATGCCAATGATCGGGCGAACCGATCAGCACAATGTCCAATTGATTTTCGGAAAGCATTTTTTGATAATCGCCATAGAGACGGGGCACTTTACGTGACTTTTGTCTATCGCTTACCAACTTACCTGCTTCGTTGAGCAAATTTTTATCGACATCACATAAGGCTACTACATCCACGGGGGCTACCTGGATTAGTTTAAAGAGATCACTCTTGCCATACCAGCCAGTGCCGATTAATCCCACGCGCCAGGTTTTTTGAAGATCCAGGAAATCCATGCCCTGTGCGCTTAACGCGCCCAGCAGGAGTGAGGCGCTGGCGCCCTTCAGGAAATGTCTGCGGTTGATGTTGAAGGTATTCATGAGCTCAGACTAACATTAAATTCAGGATGAATATAGTGGTTAATTATGGCTCTCGCATGTTATGAATTAAGCATTTGTCGCCTTTATGTCGCCTCAGTGTCGCGTAGAAGATTCGTTCTGGTTATCTTGCACCCCATACTTTTGCGATGAAACCAAATCAGAAGAAGATGCTCGCCACGCTGGTAAAAGAAGGTAGAATCGCCAAAGGCTTTACGCAGAAGGAATTATCGGAGTTAACAAACATCAGCACCCGGTCCATTCAACGCATTGAAAACGGAGAACTGACACCCCGGCTGTACACAATCAAAACCTTATCGGCCACCTTGGGATTTGCGTTGGATGAAATAGAAAGTGAACAGACCCAACAAGGACCTGCGAACGTAAACCCGGCTCAAAAGATTATTCTCTCAGCAGGGGCCAGCCTGTTTATA
This sequence comes from Cyclobacteriaceae bacterium, assembly GCA_035408225.1. Classification (GTDB taxonomy): domain Bacteria; phylum Bacteroidota; class Bacteroidia; order Cytophagales; family Cyclobacteriaceae; genus ELB16-189. The sequence goes on from DAOOCD010000403.1 coordinate 1,221, forward strand.
GGGTTCCTTGCGTGGGCTTTTACAGCTCAATCAAATCGCTTCCCGGAAACTCACTTTGAAACCTTTCTCTTTTTAGCGGGTGTAATCCTTATCATCACGCTGGTAGTTTTCCTGATCTGGAAGAGAAGAAGCTAATCAGGTTCAAGATTTAATTCACGCTAAGTATGATCGGTATCCTTATTCAACTGGGTATTTCCTGGGCCTTGTTGCACTACCTTCAAAAAACAAATCTGAATGCCCTCGGCTTTACCCCGCTCCGGGTACGGCTGTTCCAATTAGTACTGGGTATCGGGTTCGCAGCACTTTTGAGTTATGGGCATACCTCAAGTAAGAACTATTTAACCGGTTTGGAATGGCGATTGAATAGTGAATACACCTTCATGGTGTTCATGGGGGCTGTAGGGTGGTGTTTAAAATCTGTATTGTTTGAAGAATTAATTTTCAGGGGAGCCCTTTGTTATATAGGGTTTGAGCGAGTTGGCGCAAAAATCACCATGCTATTTTCTTCGGTATGCTTTGGCATATATCATTGGTTTACGTGGGGCGTGCTGGGCGATGTTAAGATGATGATCATCTCCTTTGTGATGACCGGGCTTTATGGCTGGACGCTGGCCTATGCTTACTACAAAACAAAATCTATTTTGCTCGGAACCGGTTTGCATTTCGGTTGGAACTCGATAGGCCTGATTGTGTTTTCAAGCGGCACTATCGGAAATCAGTTACTTATTTCTTACAAACCCGCTGGTTATGCCGAACTCAATGGAGATGCGCAAACCATTTTCTTTTTCGCCCAACTCGTTGGAATTCCAGTGGCTCAGTATTTATTGATCAGGTTGATTTTGAAAATCAAGGGTTAGGTGTCCTACACCTTTAAGGTGTAGGACACCTGCCCAAGCTTAGTCTTCAACATTATAAATGACTACCGGAACCTGTTTATTTTTCAAGCTTACCTCACCTACGCGCGTACACTTGAATGAATCCTTCACTTTTTGATAGGAAGCTTCATGGATGATAAGCTGACCCGGAGCGGCTGCTGCCTGTAGTCGCTGAGCGGTGTTCACCGTGTCACCAATTACTGTGTAGTCTAATCTGCGAAGAGTGGCTGATCCAATATTTCCCGAAATCATTTCACCACTATTGATGCCCATGGAGA
>DAOOCD010000404.1:0-2319 GCA_035408225.1 Cyclobacteriaceae bacterium
GGGGCTCCAACCGGTACATATAATTTGCCATCCGGACCAAACGCAATGTACTTCCATCCATGATGCGCTTCGGTTGGAAACTTGTCATAGACTACTGATGGTTCGCCTGGATTATCCAACTTACTTTCTATGTCAGAGAATTTCAAAATCCTGTTCACCTCAGCCACGTAAAGATCACCATCTTTAAACGCAACGCCATTGGGCATATTCAAACCTGAATCAAGTACCCATTTTTTGTCGGCAACAAAATCTCCATTGGTATCCTTAACCGCATACACCTTATTACCATCTTTATTACCAATATAAAGAGTTCCGGAGGGAGATAAAGCCATGGATCGGGCATCACTTACCTCTGCATATAAGTTAATTGAAAATCCTGGTGGAAGTTTAATTCCACTCAACGATACTTCTTCTTTAGGGGCAGTGCACGAAGCCAATACGACAACTGCTAAAAAACATGTTGATAAATTTATCTTGGTCATGAGAAATTGTTTAATGGCCCAAATATCTATTGGTTACTTCAAACACGCATTGATTTTTACACAAGAATTTGCCAATGACAGCAAATTTTTGATGATCGCCCTTTTTAGAGCTAACTTTGCAGGAATTTTAAGCTAAATGATCTCTATTTCTAACATTTCTTACTACATCGGTGGTCGGGCTCTGTACGAAGATGCATCCATGTTCATCAAACCCAATGATAAAATCGGGTTAATTGGACTGAATGGTCGTGGGAAATCGACCCTATTGAAGATTATCAACGGGGACTTAAGCATTAATAGTGGATCTATCAGCAAGGCCAAGGATTGTACGATCGGATTCCTAAACCAGGATCTTCTCTCGTATCAGACCGATGACGCTATACTTACCGTAGCTATGGAGGCTTTTAAAGAAGCCGTGGATACGCAACGTCAAATTGAAAAAGTACTACACAAACTGGAAACAGAATATTCTGATGACCTGGTTGATAAGTTAACCAAACTGCAAGAGAAATTTGAGCACCTGGATGGTTACTCTATGCAGGCGAAGGCAGAAGAAGTATTGGAAGGGATAGGATTTGCTACAAAGGATTTACATAGGCCGTTACGGGAATTTTCAGGGGGCTGGCGCATGCGCGTGATGCTTGCCAAACTCCTGCTCGAAAAACCTTCGTGCTTAATGCTCGATGAACCCACCAACCACCTGGACTTACCTTCGATCGAGTGGGTTGAAAATTACCTGCGCAATTATGAGGGTGCTGTGGTGATTGTTTCTCACGATCGTACTTTTCTTGATAATGTAATTACCAAAACGGTTGAAGTCACTAACGAGCAACTGGTAACCTATGAAGGGAATTATTCTTACTACCAGCATGAAAAAGAATCAAGAGAAGAAATTCAGCAAAATGCCTACGACAATCAGCAAGCAAAAATTCGTCAGGCCGAGCGATTTATAGAAAGATTCCGGGCTAAAGCATCAAAGTCGAAATTAGTGCAATCGCGGGTAAAAGCCCTTGATCGCATGGATATGGTAGCTGAAGTGGTGAGTGATGTGGCCGCTGTAAACTTTCGCTTTACATTCAAACAGCCTTCGGGCCGACATGTTGTTACGCTGAAAGACATTTCGAAAGCTTATGGCGAGCAACAAATACTAAAACATGCCAATGCTGCCATTGAACGCGGAGATAAAATTGCTTTGATCGGTGCTAACGGCAAAGGTAAATCAACCTTGCTGCGCATTTTGGCTAATACAGAACCCGTAGATGGTGAGCGGATCATTGGTTACAATGTGATTTATGGCTTTTATGCACAACATCAATTGGAGTCGCTTCATGTGGAAAGCGAAATTCTGGATGAACTGAAGCAAGCAGGAAGTAGTAAGACTGAACAAGAGCTAAGAAACGTATTAGGGTGTTTCCTGTTTTCAGATGAAGACGTATTTAAAAAAATCAAAGTATTATCGGGTGGAGAAAAATCGAGGGTTGCCCTTGCCAAGACATTGATTTCGGAAGCTAACTTTCTGCTGCTCGATGAACCCACCAACCACCTGGACTTCATTTCAGAGAACATTCTTATCCAGGCCTTGCAGCAATACCAGGGAAGTTTTGTGGTGGTATCGCACAACCGGCATTTTGTAAGCCAGGTTGCTAATAAAATCTGGTATATAGAAAACAACCAGATCAAGGAATACCCCGGCACGTATGACGAATACGAGTATTGGAGAAAGCAAAATGCAGCGGTAACAGTTTCGCCACCTCCATCAGTAAAAAAGATTGAACCTAAACCGAAAGAGCAGCCCAAGGCGGTTGTTAATCCAAACGAAAAGCGGATCAAGTCACTT
>DAOOCD010000405.1:0-2316 GCA_035408225.1 Cyclobacteriaceae bacterium
TTTGGAAGTCTGCCGCGACCCACACCGGCCCAAGGCGTCAATCAAAGCCATGTCCCCCGCTGGCGGGGGCTAGGGGGTGGTTTCCTTTTCCCAGCGGAGTCTCCCGCCTCGGACCTGCCTGCGGTAGGCAGGGACTCCGCGTAACACCGATCGAACGCAGAGTCCCTTTCAGGAGACTCCGCTAATAATGGAAAATATCAATGCCATATTGATCAGCCATAAAAAACGTAAATTTATTGCTAGCTGAACAATGGGTGAAATTTTAATTTACACGGCTCCAGATAGTCAAACTCAGGTTGAGGTAACGCTGGGAGACGAAACGGTATGGCTATCACAAAAGCAAATGGCTGCTCTTTTTAGCAAAGATTCAGATACGATTGGCTGCACATTAAGAATATTTATGCCGAGCGTGAATTAGAGAAAAATTCAACTATCCGGAATTTCCGGATAGTTCAAAAGGAGGGAAGGCGTAATGTTTCCCGATCTATCAAGTATTACAAGTTAGATTTGATGTTCCATTTTGTAACAGGTTGCTAGTGATGGTAAAAAAGAAAAATGAATCTGTATAATTTGGATATACCTATATTCCTGAAAGTGCCAGATAAGCTATGAGTGAAATTTTAATTTATACAACTCCGGAAAGTCAGACTCAGGTTGAGGTAACATTTGAGGGTGATACTGTATGGTTAACACAAAAACAAATAGTGGACCTTTTTTCAATCGAGCAAAGCCAATATCAGTGAACACGTTAAACATATTTTTGAAGACGGTGAACTTGATCCCAGCCAAACTGTTCGGAATTTCCGAACAGTTCAACTTGAAGGTAAAAAAAAGGTCTCCAGGCAAATAGATCACTATAACCTCGATTTAATATTATCGGTTGGCTACCGCGTTAATTCCAAGCGTGGCACCCAGTTCCGCCAGTGGGCCACCCAGCGCCTGAAAGACTACCTCGTAAAAGGGTATGCACTTAACGCAACCCGGCTCAAACAGGTAGAAGGCCGGTACCAGGAACTGCAGCAAACGGTCAAACTCATCACCACGGTAGCCAGTAAAAAATCATTGGCCGAACATGAAGCCAAGGGCATACTAAAAATACTGGAACAGTATAGCCACGCGCTGGAACTGCTCGACCAGTACGACCATCAGCGTCTTCCTGAAATTAAAGGAGATAAGAAACAAGTAAAGAAGTTATCCTATCACGAGGCCATCAAACAAATTGACGTCTGGCGTAAAGTACAAAAGGCAGGTAAACTGTTCGGCAATGAAAAAGATCAATCGCTGAAAAGTTCATTAAATACGATCTACCAAACCTTTGATGGGAGAGACCTCTACCCATCGCTGGAAGAAAAGGCTGCTCATCTTCTCTACTTTGTGGTGAAGAACCATTCTTTTACGGATGGCAACAAGCGTATTGCGGCTGGATTGTTTTTGTATTTTATGGATATGAACAAAGCCCTGCTTACGGCAGGTGGCAGTAAACGAATGGATGACTACACACTGGTAGCCGTTACATTATTAATTGCCGAAAGCAAACCCGAAGAAAAAGAACAGATCGTAAAACTGATCCTAAACCTGATGTCCAGATGATCATGGTTCAGGACTAGACAAATAAAGCTTGGCCCAGCTGTCATCCGAAGCCCTGTCCCCCGCTGGCGGGGGTTAGGGGGTGGTTTTACTTGCTTCATACTTTTCTATCCATTCTTCCAGAGAAGCAATCACTCCTGTCATTCCCTTTAATACTTCATGATCAGAAAATCTCAGCACCGTAAATCCTGCGGCTTCCAGGTTGCGTTGTCTTTGCTCGTCCTTCAACATCACTTTTTCATCGTGATGCGTAATGCCATCCACTTCAATAATCAGCTTCAGCTCCATACACATAAAGTCCGCGATATAGTTTAATACAGGTCGCTGCCTTCTGAACGGATACCCTTTCATTTGCCTGGCCTTGAGTGCATACTTCCACAAGCATGCTTCTGCCTTTGTCATGTTTTTGCGTAAGCTATTGGCAAACGGTTGGAGGTTGCTATTGTATAAATGAAAGTTGTCTTTGTTGGCTTCCATGTTTCCCACCCCCAACCCCCGCCAGCGGGGGACAAGTTATGCGACTGATTTTTGAGTAAACTTCACCATCTCATCAATCTGCTTCGGATTAAATACTCCCCGAATTCCGGATGACACAAGCCCTCACTACGAAATGTCATTCAATTCAAGTTAGAGAATGGTTAATAAATAAAGGCCGTTGAGTTTGAAAAAATCTTTTTGGAAGTCTGCCGCGACCCACACCGGCCCAAGGCGTCAATCAAAGCCATGTCC
>DAOOCD010000406.1:0-2304 GCA_035408225.1 Cyclobacteriaceae bacterium
CTTTAGAAGACAAAGTCATCTCCTTTTTTCCGGAGGAGACCACGGCAACCGTGTCTCAAAATCTGGCAGCTTTGCGCGTGAAACATTTATTAAGTATGAGTGTAGGTCAAGAACCAGACCCAACGGGTCCGGTGGTGATCAGTGATAATTGGGTTCGTAAGTTTCTTAGTATCCCCATCGTCCACGAGCCGGGTACGAAGTTTCTTTACAACTCTGCGGCCACATACATGCTTAGCGCGATTGTACAAAAAGTGACTGACCTGAAAGTGATGGACTACCTCAAACCAAGATTATTTCAACCACTAGGCATTCAGGGTATTGATTGGGAAGTGGATCCGAGAGGTAATAATGTAGGTGGCTGGGGTCTGCGATTAAAAACAGAAGACATGGCGAAGTTCGGCCAGTTGTTTCTGCAAAAAGGAAGTTGGAATGGCAAACAAATTCTTCCAGCCTCGTGGGTAAATGAAGCTTCAACCATGAAGATTATGCAAGATCCAAATGCCCCGCAAGCTAAAAAAGACTCTAGCGATTGGTTACAAGGCTATTGTTATCAGATGTGGCGTAGCCGGAATAATTCCTTTCGGGGAGATGGAGCCTTTGGACAATATATACTTGTTCTTCCAGAGAAAGATGCCGTGATCATCATAACTTCCGAAACCGATAACATGCAAACTGAATTAAACCTTGTCTGGAAATATCTTTTGCCGGCCTTTCAGGATAAAAAGCTAACTGCCAATGCAAAAGTGACTAAGCAGTTGAAAACCCGACTGGCAACACTCGCATTGCCGATTTCTGCGAGGAATGAAAATGTAACTGAGTCAAAAGTTTCAGGTAAGACTTTTGCCATTACATCGCCCGATCGGAGATTGGAAAGTTTCAACATTGATTTTAAAGAAGGAATTTGTCATTTAACCCTGAATACGGATTCTGTCGTTCATCAATTTGACTTTGGTGCCGGTAATTGGGTTAGGGGAGAAACAACTAAATGGGGACCATACCTGGTAGCGGGCGCACAAGCTAATCGAAAAGGATTGCCTGCCTTCAAGACGGAATCCAGTTATCGGTGGGTTGATGATAAAACTGCAGAATTAACCCTGCGCTATATTGAAAGTCCGCACCATGAAATTATTCGAATATCCTTCGGTGAATCCATCACTGTGATTACTTTCTCAAATTCTTTTAACCGATCAGTCATCGAACTAAATGCTATTCCAAAAGTGGTACATGGAAACGCACCAAAACTTATCGTCCGTGGTGATGATATGGGTTTCTCGCACTCAGCGGATATAGCCTTGATCAAATCTTATAAACAAGGAATTGAAACTTCCATTGAAGTGATTGCACCTTCACCCTGGTTTCCGGAAGCGGTAAAAATGTTACAACAAAACCCCCGGGTGGATGTAGGATTACATTTTGCGATCACCAGCGAGTGGGACAACGTTAAATGGCGTCCACTAACAGACTGCTCCAGTTTAAGAAATGCAGACGGATATTTCTATCCCATGCTTTTTAAAAATAAAAACTATCCAAGGCAAGCTATTCTTGATCATGACTATCGACTGGATGATATTGAAAAAGAAATGCGCGCGCAGATTGAATTGGCAAAGAAACATCTGCCCCGTATAAGCCATGTGTCGGGGCACATGGGCAGCACTGCCTTCGAGCCGGAAGTTAAAGCATTAGCTTTAAGAATTTCAAAGGAGTATAACCTTCCGATGGTAGATGTCGATCCAGCCACGACCTCCATTTCCTATATAGGTTATGATTTCCAGAATAAAACTACCGAAGAGCGCATCGCAGGCTTTATTGCCATGCTTGATAAACTGGAAGATGGTAAGACGTATGTATTTGTTGAACATCCTGGTATTGACAACGAAGAACTTCGCGCTATCTCTCACATAGGCTATGAAGATGTTGCGCAGGGCCGCCAGGATGTAACAACCATTTTCACGAGCGAAAAGGTGAAAGCCGCTGTCATCAGCAAGGGTATACAATTAGTGAGCTACAAAGATGTATTGAAATAGTATGAAAGCGTTACAATGCAGTTCGCCCGGAAGAATGGAAATGCTGGAAGTTGACAAACCTGCTTTGCAGAAAGATCATGCGTTGCTGCGCATACTTCGCATTGGAATATGTGGTACCGACTTACATGCTTTTGAGGGCACACAGCCTTTTTTCTCTTATCCCAGAATTCTAGGACACGAACTGGCTGCTGAATTAGTAGATGTGGATGGCACCACTGAATTTCAAAAAGGAGAGTTAGTTACTTTCATTCCTTATTTCAGTTGTGGCCTATGCGCGATG
>DAOOCD010000407.1:0-2290 GCA_035408225.1 Cyclobacteriaceae bacterium
CCGACTTACATGCTTTTGAGGGCACACAGCCTTTCTTCTCTTATCCCAGAATTCTAGGACACGAGCTGGCTGCTGAATTAGTAGATGTGGATGGGCACCACTGAATTTCGAAAAGGCGAGTTAGTTACCTTCATTCCTTATTTCAGTTGTGGCTTATGCGCGATGTGCAAAGTGGGCCGAACCAATTGTTGCCAAAACCTAAAGGTGTGTGGTGTTCACATAGATGGTGGAATGACTGAATATTTATTGGTTCCCATTAAGTTTTTAATAAAAGTAAAGAAATTGAAAGTTGATGAAATAGCTTTGATTGAACCTCTAGCTATAGCGATGCATGCCGTGAAACGAGCCAACGTACAATCGGGAGAACTCATAGTAGTAGCAGGAGCAGGTCCTATTGGATTTGGTGTGATTGAATATGCCCGCAGTTTAGGCGCCATCGTTACCGTGGTCGATGTAAATGAAGATCGTCTTGCTTTCTGTAAGAATACGCTAAAGATCACTCAAACCATTCATGCTATGCAGGTAGATGCTTTTGAGACTTTGCGAAATCTTACAAACGGACAAATGGCAGATGCCGTGTTTGATGCAACCGGAAATCTGCAAGCCTTGCAAAATGGATTCAAATACATGGGCCATGGCTCACGGTATGTTCTCGTGGGATTACAATTGAAAGAGGTTAGTTTCAGTCACCCTGAGTTTCATAAAAGAGAAGGGACTCTGATGAGCAGTCGGAATGCTACAAGAGCAGATTTTGAAAATGTGATTCAATCTATTGAAGAGAAAAAGATTGATCCTTTAAAAATGGTAACCCACCATGTAAAATTTGGTGCCGTTAGTGAATCGTTCCCTATATGGTTAAACCCAGGAAGCAAAACATTAAAAGCTATTGTTGAATTAGATTAATTTTGATACCATGAGAAAACTTCTTTTACTTTTTATACTTATTGTTTCAGTTCAGTATTCATATGGGCAAGCGGATGATAAATTATGGTATCAGCAACCAGCCAGAAACTGGAATGAAGCTTTACCGGTAGGCAACGGCAGGTTGGGGGCAATGGTCTTTGGCCGGGTTGAAGAAGAGCTGATTCAGTTAAATGAAGAAACTTTGTGGTCCGGTGGCCCCACGAACACCAACTCCAATCCACTGGCTAAAGATGTTCTGCCGAAAATTCGGGAAGCATTGTTCCATGAAGACTATGAATTGGCAGAAAAGCTGGCTCAGCAAATGCACGGATTATTCACTGAATCATACGAGCCACTGGGTGACCTAACGATAAAGCATCACTTTGGTTCTACTGCACCGGCCACTGATTATTATCGTGATCTCAACATCTCAGAAGCAACATCACTTACTCGCTTTAAAAAAGAAGGTATTACCTATATGCGTGAGGTATTTGTTTCTGCACCTGATCAGGTTATTGTTATCCGATTGACTTCAAGCAAAAGGAATGCGCTCAATTTCTCTGCTTCCACATCGAGCCCATTGTATGTAAGGAACGTGGTACTCAGTTCAAGTGAAATTGCTATGAAAGGGCAGGCTCCTTCACATACCGATCCAAGTTATTTACAGACATTCGAAATTCCGGTTGTCTATAATGATCCTACACAATGCAAGGGAATGCGTTTTGAACTTCGTGTAAAAGCCAGGAGTGAAGATGGAAAAATTACAACAGACGAAACTGGGCTTCATGTTTCAGAGGCTACCGAAGTTGTTTTATTTCTATCGGCAGCCACCAGTTACAATGGTTTTGATAAGTGTCCTGACAAAGAAGGTAAAGATGAAAGTAAAGTGGCTGGCGATTATCTAACCAACGTAATAGCTAAAAATTATCAGGCTATAAAGAAAGATCATATTACCGACTATCAAAAATTTTTCAATCGGGTAAGTTTATTCTTAAACATTCCAGCTACTTCCAGCCTGCCGCTGGATGAACGCCTGAAGCAGTATGCCGAAGGAGCGCACGATACAGGACTGGAGGCCTTGTATTTTCAATATGGACGCTACTTACTGATTTCTTCTTCACGGCCAGGTGGAATACCAGCCAACCTTCAGGGTATCTGGAACAATCATGTGCGGCCACCCTGGAGCAGTAACTTTACTACGAACATAAACGCAGAAATGAATTACTGGATGGTAGAGTCAGGTAATCTTTCTGAACTGCATGGTCCTTTACTTGATATGATCAGTCGGCTGGCCATTACCGGCCGAGAGACTGTAAAAAACTATTACAACGCTTCCGGTTGGACAGTTCATCACAACACTGACCTTTGGGCATCTACTAATCCAATG
>DAOOCD010000408.1:0-2287 GCA_035408225.1 Cyclobacteriaceae bacterium
AGTAAGTGTCTCAAATACCTTATGGTGCTGACCAAATCCATGAAAGAGCAATAATGCTCTTTTTCCTTGCCCGGATTTTTGATAGGCGAGTAAACTGTCTTTATAGATTACGAGTGAGTGCATGATGAACTTAAAAGTAGAGAAATTAAAAGGAATGCAGTGGTAGATTTTTTTGTATGGGTTTAACACTGCAGAATACGATGTTATATACTATGAGTTATCTTTGGTTAATATTTTATCGTAATACTATGAACTATCAAATTGATAAAATTCAAGAATCCGAATATCCTGAAGTAGTAGAAGTGTGGGAGGCTTCTGTGCGGGCAACCCATGATTTCCTGAAGGAAGAAGATATCGCCTACTTTAAGCCCCTAATCCTCAAGGATTATTTAAAGGCAGTTGATCTGCGAGGTGTAAGAAATGATCAGCATCAAATTATTGGCTTTTTAGGGGTGGCGGAAAAAAAGATTGAAATGCTTTTTTTACATCCCGATGCACGAGGTCGGGGAATTGGAAAAATGTTAGTTGACTATGCTCTTCATAAAATGCATGTTACTAAAGTGGATGTAAATGAACAGAACAAACAGGCTGTCGATTTTTACAAGCATGTAGGTTTCCAAACAATAAGTCGTAGTGAACTAGATGGGCTTGGAATGCCCTATCCGATTTTAAGCATGGAAATAACTAAATATTCTAATCCTTAACTCGGTTCAATCCAAGCAAGTTGAGCATCCAGTTTGCCAATGGTTTTTCGCGGTCGCGGTTCTTAAGACTTAAGTACCAACCCAGTTTTTCAATGATTGGAATCTTATGGGTTTCTACAAACTCAATGAGGGTGCCATCCGGATCTTCAATGTACGTAAAATGCCCGGCAGCTTTGCCCATATCAAACGACTGGCTGCTATCAACCGTAAAAGCAAATCCTTTTGCCTTACAATTCTCCCGCAAGTCAGACATGCCGTTTACATCAAAGCAAAGGTGAATGAACCCAAGATCACCCCAGAGGCGGTCTTTAAAAATCTTCCGAGGTGTCCGGCCTTTTACTTCAACAAGTTCTAATTCGGTAGCACCTAATAATTTTGAAAAAGCGCCCAGCCGTGGCTTGGGATGTCGCAACAAAACTCGTCTTGCCTCACTTTGTCCACCTTGCAATCCCTTCAGGTCGTTAAATACTGAGGTAACATCGTAGACAATTTCTGAATAACCGAGAATTCCCTGGTATAACGGAAGGGCTTTGTCAATGTCCGAAACGCCAATCATGCAGCCACCAATGCCACCCATCGACTTTTTTTCGAGCTTGAACCAGCTAAGTCCTTCCACGACTTCAAATAAATTTCCGTAGGGATCATTCACAAAAAAATGCAGTCGGCCATCTGGCATTTTTTCGGGTGCTCCCAGCAAAGCCGCACCCTTCAATTTCAATTCATTGTACGAGTCCATCACATTTCTGGACTTCATCTTTACCGCAAAAACGCCAGTATCGCCCAATTGGGGCTGAAAAGAGGCTGGGCTCGGCTTTCGCGAAGTGTATTGCCAGATCTCAAAACCACCGCCACCTTGCATATTCATGGCAAGAATGGCAAACCTTTTTTCAGCATTTCCCGCAGTATAGCGCGTCATCAATGAAGCTTCGGCCGCATCTTTGAAAATGGGCACGTCCATACCGAAATGGTTTCGGTACATAGCCCAGGCTTCTTCGGCATTTTTAACCCCTATTCCAACTTGTTGAATTCCACTGATGATATAATCCATACTAACGGTAGCCGATCTGTTTAAAGGTAAAAATTTTCAGCAACCTAATAATAAAATCTCAATCTCGCCCATGTTTTTGATGCTCGCAACAGGCAAGGTTGGGGCGGGCTTACGTGATTGCGTTGCGGAGGTTTCTTTGCTGCTGCGACCGACTGAAAAAATCCAAGGTATTTCTTGGTTTTAATTGGTAATTTGAAATCGCTATTTAAAACCATATGAGCAACTTAAACCTAAATGCGAAAACTGAGAACACCTTTGATGCCATTGTAGTCGGTTCCGGTATTAGTGGTGGCTGGGCAGCCAAAGAACTTTGTGAAAAAGGTTTAAAGACGCTTGTATTAGAGCGCGGGCCAATGGTGGAGCACGTGAAAGATTATCCTACTGCTACACTAGCCCCCTGGGAGCTGCCACATCGCAATGTGGTTACAGAGAAAATGCGTGAGGAGCAGTACATTCAGGTGCGTGGTTTTTGCAATGAGCATAATAGCCACTTCTTTGTGAATGATAAAGAACATCCCTACAATCAGGTAAAACC
>DAOOCD010000409.1:0-2284 GCA_035408225.1 Cyclobacteriaceae bacterium
TTTGATCCGCAGAATCAACTCCCACCAATGCCCCAAGCGTAATGGCTACATCTGTCACCGTTCTGGCCATTGGGCCTGCAGTATCCTGAGTTGCTGATATCGGTATAATACCTGTGCGACTGACAAGTCCAACTGTTGGTTTCAATCCTACAAGCCCATTATTATTGGAAGGGCATACAATCGATCCATTCGTTTCCGTACCAATGGCAATCGCGCAAAGATTGGCTGCTGCTGCAACACCCGAACCGGAACTTGAACCACACGGATTGCGATCGAGCACATAAGGATTCTTTGTTTGTCCCAACATACCACTCCAGCCGCTGGATGACATGTTGCCCCGGAAATTAGCCCACTCGCTTAGGTTTGCTTTGCCGATAATCACAGCACCTGCATCGCGAAGCTTTTTAGTCAGGTAACTATCACTAGGAGGATATGAACCGCGTAACACGGTGGCTCCTGCTGTGGTTGGCATATCATGCGTATCAATGTTATCTTTCAAGAGTATAGGTATGCCATGCAATGGACCACGGCTCTTGCCATCCTTTAACTCCTGATCCAGTTGCCTGGCTATTTCTATAGCTTTCGGGTTAACATGAATGATGGAATTAAGGCGTGGACCTGCCTTATCAAGATCTTCCATGCGTTTTAAGTAGTCAGCTACTACCTTCTCAATGGTCAAAGATCCTTGCTGATAGCCTGTTTGTAATTGCTGAAGAGTGATTTCTTCAAGATATTGATAATCGGCTTCTGTTGGCGCATTTGATTGCTGACACGAGTGAAGCAACAGGATAGACACGAAAAACAAACTAGTAAAGGCAATTCTTTTCATACCATTAGGGATCATTAAGGATGTTAAGATAGATAAACTTTCTTATTGCACTTGATTGATGCGGTATACATGAATAACCTATGCATTAACACGAATGGTAGTCCATGCCTTTAAGGTCATCCTGTTAAATTATTACGATAAAATTATTTTATAATTAATATTTAATTGAAATTTGCATTACTATGGCAAATAGAATTAAACTACCACTTAGTGTGGCTGTTGGTGAAATGTCTTTTCTTACCGATGCAGCCGCCTATAAAGTCTGGATCTTTGCTCCGTATCTCGAAACAGACGATCCTACACTGAAATTCTACTACGACTACACGCAAAGCATTGCTGAATACACCAAGGTGTTTTCAGAGATAAACTGCGAATGGGAATGGGTGAATGTTACCCTTCAGAACATTCAGGAAGCCATTGCAAAAGTTAAAACCAATACTGCCAAACGAAACATCGTACTCAATCTTTGCGATGGTGATGAAATCAATGAAGTACCTGGCATATCGGTTATTCATGCATTGGATGCCCATAACATTACTTATACAGGTTCGGATTCCTACTTCTACCAGGTAACGACTTCTAAAATTACAATGAAGGAGGCCTTTGATGAACATGGTGTGGCAATGCCTAAGTGGGTTAAGCTGAACGGGCATATTGATAAGAATATGTTCCGCAAAACAGGTAAACCAGCTATTGTAAAGCCTGCTATCTCTGCTGGCAGTATGGGCATTAGCATAAAGAACGTGGTCAGTGACCTCGATGAACTGAAAGATGTATTGACCGATATTAAAAAAGGATATAAAGGCTGGAATCTGCATGGGGCCGGTCTTCTTGCCGAACAATTCATCATTGGAAAAGAGTTTACCACTTTATTAGTGGGTTCATACGAGCATCCCGAACAAATCAAATTCTATCGTCCCATCGAGCGCGTATTTCATTCGTCCCTACCAGAAAAAGAACAGTTTCTATCTTTTGAAAGACTTTGGGAATCATACGAAGAAGAAAGCCCCATGCCGAATGATGGGATGTTTTATGAATATGAAGCAGTAACCTGTACCGATTTAATCAAACGATTAAAGGAATTAAGCATTGATGCTTTCAAGGCCGTAAAAGGCAAAGGTTATGCCCGCATCGATATCCGTATGGAGAAGGATACTCAAAAGTTGTTTGTATTGGAAATCAATGCGCAATGCGGATTGAGCGATGATGAAAATTATACATCAATAGGTGCTATTTTGCGTGTAAGCAATAAAACGTTTACCAATCTGATTGTAGAGGTTCTGGACGATGCCTTGCTTCGTAACCCAAGGTAATTAATGAAAGTTTGTGTCCTCCAGCCTGATTACAGCACTACTGATGTAGATTATAAACACTATGATCCGGCCCGGAATCTCTCCCGCTTACTTCCCGATGATCAGGTAGATCATGTTTTTTTAAACAAGCTTACCACCTACA
>DAOOCD010000410.1:0-2266 GCA_035408225.1 Cyclobacteriaceae bacterium
AGCCATGGCATGGTCACCGCTGGGTGGTGGCAAACTAATGGCCAACGAACGTGAATTGTTTAGCAAAGCATCCAAATACAATGCCTCGTATAGCCAGCTTTCGCTTGCCTGGTTGTTAAAACATCCCTCACCAATTTTTCCGGTGATAGGGACCACCAAACCCGAACGGATTACGGAGGCTGCAAAATCAATGGAAATTAAACTAGATCGCCAGGATTGGTTTGAAATGTTACAATGGGCTACTGGAAGTGAAGTTGCATAGTACTATCTTTAGAAGCATGAAAGTCCGCATTTTCCTGCTTCTGTTAATTTTTCTTAGCACACTTTCACTTAGTGCTCAGGAGGTGGATTTGGTAAGGCTCAACTACGATCGCGCCAATATTAAAGCAGCTCAGATTGGTATGGCGGTTAGTCCTGATGGAAAGCAGATTGCTTTCGCCTACAATGATCAGACCATTAAGATATTTGATGTCGCCATCAATCGATTCGTTAAAAAATTCAAAGGACCTTACAATAGTCTTTTTGATATCCAGGTAACCTCATCCGGGAATATTGCGCTAATCGCTGAAAAGGAAATGCAGGTATGGAGTTGGAAGGAAGAGAAAATGCTTTTCAATTTCAGATTCATTAATGATGCAACCAAGACTGCCTTTAGCGGGAAGAAAGATTTGCTTGCCATCGGAGAAAAGGAGGGAATGGTGGAACTATTTAATATAAAAACCGGAAGTAAGATGCTTGAAATTCCAAAGAAGAAGGATCACGTTTCGGCATTAGCCTTTCACCCTAACGGAGGAGCCTTGCTGGTAGGGGTTATGTCTGGTATGAACTTATCGCCTAATGCATTGTCTCTTTATGATGTAAACTCAGGTAATGAAATAGTCAAGTCGGAGGAGACAGCCAATTACACCATGGTTGCGTATAACGAATCGGGGAATGAGATTTTCTGTGCGGGGTTGAACAAAACTTCAACCAAGGAAGTATTAAATGTGCTTGATGGCAACACACTCAAACTCAAGCGGAAATTTGATTCAGATCTGAATATTACTAATTCCCGGGTGCCTTATGGCGGAACAATCTTCAAGGATAAACTATTAACCTTGTCTCTTTCTCAGTCATTTACAGTGCGGGAGTTTTTAGGCGGAAACATTTTGTTTACCACAAAATCAGATAAACTAAAAATGCCAACCATTTGGAAATTTGGCGTGGGCAGCTTCCACATTTACCCGCTTCAATCATCAGGTGAAAAGGTTTTGGTTAATGCGAGTAAAAATAATATTAACCAGATTTATGATTCCCGTACAAATTCGATAGTTGGATATTTCTTTTCTGATAGTAACGATGACTACGCAGTAGTATCGCGCGATGGTCGCGTTGAAGGAACCCCGGAAGCATTAGCTAAAGTATTTTGGACGGCCCGAAGTTCAACGGCCCGAACATCTCTGGAAAGCACCTTCGAAAAGGGATTTACTCCAAGGCTGCTTTCGCAGATGATAGGCGAAGACGATTCGCAACAAGTGGCCTTTGAAGTTGATAACGTGGTGAATAAAATTCCGGTGCTTCAGTTAAAGACAGTAAATGGAACACCAACTCCTGCAAATGCTTCATTCACCTCCTCTCAAAAAGTAACAAAGGTAGATATAGCTGTAACCCAAAATCCGGGTGAGGTTACCGAGATCAAATTATTTCAGAATTCAAAACTTGTAAAGGTAATTCCCAATGCAGGTAAATCTTCGTACGCGTTTGATGTTTCACTAACCAATTCGTTTGGTGAGCTAAACTACTTTTATGTATCAGCGGGAAGTAAAACCGGCATTGAATCGGAGAAGGTAAAGTTTACAATTACATATAAGGGAGTTTCGGAAGCGAAGCCCAGACTTTTCCTCATTACCATCGGCATAGATAAGTACAAAAACCCTAAGTACAATTTGAATTATGCGCAGGCCGATGCAGATGGAGTGGTGAAGATGATTAGCCAGCAATCTAAAACTCTCTTTCAGGAAATAATTCCATTCACTATCCGCAATGAAAAGGCAACCAAGGCTAACATTTATTCTGCGCTTGAACAGATAAAGACAAAAGCTCTTGAGCAGGATATGATTGTGGTTTACTATGCAGGCCATGGGGTAATGTCGGGCGGGGCTGATAAGGAGAAGGAATTCTTTATTGTTCCGCATGATGTAACTCAATTGTATGGACGTGATGAAATGCTCTATGAAAAAGCAATCTCAGCGGCTGACCTCAAAAAATATGCACAGGCAATCAATGC
>DAOOCD010000411.1:0-2244 GCA_035408225.1 Cyclobacteriaceae bacterium
CGCTTCAATCTAAAGCCCTGCGCTTCCGCATAGTCTGCCAACTCTTTTGATGACTTATTCTCGCGTAAGGCTGTCTCGGCATAGGCCCAGATTTTATCACTAACTGAAATCAATTCCTGTTGATGTTTGTCAACCGATTGTATAACGGCTGTTTTATTTGGATTAACAGCCATCTTTTGCTTTTGGCCAAACGCAACCCCATTTATAAATACAAAGAGTAAGAGTAGCTTCTTCATCGGTTATTAATTATACATTTTTCAAGATACTATAATTTTTTGTCACCTTTTTCTATTACTACCTGAGGCAGATTTTTCACTTTATCATTGATGGGTAGTACGTTCTCATTAATGATCCTGTTCAATTGATTGGTTGCATCTTCCGTCTCTTGTTTTAATTCTGTTAGCCGGCCGAGTTGTGGTTGTGTTGGCCTTGCAGTAGCGTCATCAATGGCCCCCATTAAATCTGAGATTTCCTCTTTCAGTCTTGGTCTCTGACGATAGCCCATGTTAGGCGGTGGTCTTCTCAAAATTTCATCCTCAAACTCTTTCAATTTTTTAATCGTTTCATCAATCTGGTCACTGGTCGCTTTATCAACCCCCGCTTCATTGCCGGCCGACTTTATTCGCTGTTTTAATTCTATCAACTGTTTTAAAGTTTCATCCGTACGATTTATCAACTTGTGTGTTTGCGAAAGCTGGTCGCGTAAAGCAAGCGTGGTTTCTGTTTTAAGTTGAAAATCCTGATCTGTCATTTTAATGCGTGGATCTGCTCGAACCGTAATCTTAGTCTCTACTGTTTGTCCGTTGGCCTTCATCGAGGCTGTGTAAATTCCGGGAGCAACCAAAGGCCGCATAGGCGATCCGCCCCAACCACTTTTTACAGGATGATTGATCTTGTCTTCTTCTGTGTAGCGTAAATCCCAAATAATACGATTTACTCCGGCTTTCGAAAGAGTATCCTTTAAGCTGCGCACTTTAATCCCCTTGGCATCGGTGATGTCAATTGTAATTGCCTCTTTGGGATCGCTCTTTAGATAAAAATTAATGTAAGCCCCGAAGTCAGGATTTTTTGCCCGGTATGCCTGATCGCCTTGTTCTTCAATAAGTGAGTAATAATTCCAAAGCGTGGCTGTACGAGTACTAAATACTGCAACTTCTTTTCCGGCTATTGAACTGAACTCTTCCAAAGGTTGAATATCATCCATGATCCAAAGACCCCTTCCATGCGTAGCTGCCACTAAATCGCGATCGCGTTTATGTACCCGCAAGTCGCGGACAGAAACCGGAGGCATATTATTGTTGATCTTTGTCCAGCTCTTGCCTTTATCCCACGAAGCAAAGATGCCATGCTCCATTCCTGCATAAAGTAAATTCGCATTGTGCGGATCTTGCCGTACAACATAACACCAATCTTCTGGTAAGCCTGTACTGATCTTTGTCCATGTTTTACCAAAATCAGTTGTCATAAAAGCATAGGCTTTGTAATCATCCATGCGATGTTGATCAACCGCTACGAAGGCTGTGCCTGCATCATGTTCAGACGCGTGAATTTTTGAAACCCAGGCAAAAGGAGGAAGCCCTGCTATAGAACTCTTCAAATTTGTCCAGGTCTTTCCTCCATCACGCGTGAGTTGAATGTTACCATCATCCGTACCCGCCCAAATTACATCCTTCTGAACAGGTGATTCGGCAATGGTTAATACCGTGCAATGAAATTCGGCTGCGGTGTTGTCCTGATAAATTTCTCCGCCCGATGATTTTTGCTTTGACTTATCATTTGTAGTTAGGTCCGGACTAATCTGCTCCCAGTTATAGCCTTTGTCGCGACTCCTGAAAATTACATTTCCACCGGTATAAACTGTATTCGGATCATTGGGTGAAACACGAATGGGAGAATCCCAATTGAAGCGGTATTTATGATTCTCGATCGCATCTCCGGCTGACCCAATAACTTTCGGATATGGATGAATAGTGCGAACATTTCCTGTCTTCGTGTCTACATGATAGATCACACCGCCTTGCAAATTGGCGTACACTTCGTTTTCCTGTCCGGGAATTGGCACCGCGTAATAGCCATCCCCATAAGCAATCTGCTTCCAATCTCTTTTCAAAATTCCAACCCGGTGCAGCGAATTACTTGGTCCGGTCCAAGTACCGTTGTCTTGTAATCCTCCATAAAGAAAATAAGGGTCCTGATTATCGAGAAAGAGTTGATAGAATTGTGATAACTCAACGTTGTTGATTG
>DAOOCD010000412.1:0-2230 GCA_035408225.1 Cyclobacteriaceae bacterium
TGTAAGGCTCACACTGTAGTATTGTATCTTGGGGAACAGTAAATAGAATATGGTTGTAGTGATGGGCACTGCAAACAAAATAGCCCATACCATTAGTTTTAAGTAATCTTTAGAAAGCAAAAACGCCAGGTTATACACCGAAGCACCCATTACTTTGCGAATGCTTACTTCTTTGGCTTTAGTCTCAGAGGTATAAACAACCATACCAAGCATTCCCAGTAATGAGATAGTAATTGCCAGAAGTCCGAGAAAGCCAACGATCTTAATCATCACAACATAACTGCTATAGCCTTCACTCAATTCTTCTTCAAAGAAATCTGCCTCCAATTTTTGTTCAGGGTTTAAAATCTTCCAGTGATTTTCAAATTCGGTGAACATGGCGAACGCATCACGGGTGTTTACTTTCAGGTGAGCAAAGACAAAGTGTTCGGGGTTCATCCTAAAAAAGAATTTATCAATCGGATAACGCAACGAAGCAAAATGAAAATTCTTTACAACACCTACAACCTCAAGCTCATTCCCCTCCACCAGATAGGTGCGGCCAATGGCTTCAACCGGAGTTTCAATTTTATAGTGTTTAAGAAATTCTTCATTAACAATAATAAACCGCTCGCGCTTCCAGGTTTCTTCTGGAAAGTTTTTACCCGCCAGCAACGTAAGGTTGAACATGGAAAGATAATTTCGATCAACAAACAACTGATTCACTTCTGAGGAATCTTTATCCGCATTCTTCACCCAAGTGTTTGAATAACTTAACCCCATTAATTCGGACGACATGGCCACAGATTGTACAGAGGCTAACTTTGAAAATTCAGTCTTCACCAACTCAGCTTTCACTCCTTGTAATTGTACATCAACAATGTTCTCCTTATCAAAACCAAAATCGAAATTGAGCGAATACTGATACTGACGACTAAAAACGACAAGACATAGGATAAAGCCAAATGATAGTGCAAACTGAAAAATAGTTAACACTTTACGAACACGCATTCCTGAAGAGGCTGCATGAGCTTTGTTTTTTAAGGCTTCAATCGGATTAAGTCCGCCAAAGTATAATGCGGGGAAAATTCCGGCTATCAACCCTGTACCCAATGCAAAAAGTATAAAGTATAAAAGCATGCGTGGCGTAAGACTAAGATCAATGGAAGAGGATGCAGCCAGCGAGTTTAGAAACTCAGGTCGGATAAGAAAGAAAATCAGTATTGCCCCCGCCAGCGATACGAGTGTAATCACCACTGTTTCTGTAATGAACTGAAAAAAGATTTGATTTTTTTGGCCGCCCATGGTTTTGCGCAACCCAATTTCCTTTGCACGCTTCAATGCACGAGCAATGGAAATGTTCGTGTAGTTAAAGCAAGCTGGCAATAAAATGAGCAGAGCGACTACAGTAAATACTATCATGCCTGAGGCTTCCCACTTTGGGCCAATGGCCATTCGGTAATCCGGCCCCATTGCGATTTCTCTAATGTGTTTTGTAGCAAAGTTTACTTTTATAGGTAATTGCGCGTAGGTTTCGGTTGCTATTTTGTCCAGATACTCCTGTAACGCAGCTTGACTTCCATTTTTTTCCAGCAATACATACAGATACTCAAAGTCATAATATGTCCATTGATCGGTAAGCGATGCTTTAACAGGAGGTAATGTGGCAGATGACACCAATACGTCAAACTTTAGGTGCGAGTTGATCAGGTGATCTTTCATTACAGCCGCAACTTCCAACAATCCACCGTGCTCCAGCTCAAGGGTTTTGCCAAGCACTTCCGTTGAATTAAAGAATTTCATAGCTGCCGATTCCGTTAGAATGATACTGTTAGGTTTGGTCAGCGCCTGAGTGGCATTCCCCTGAGTGATTTCATACGTGAATACTTTTAGAAAATTTGCCTCTACATAATAACCCCGCAATGAAAGTGTTCCTTGCGCATGTCTAATTTCTTCTCTAAAACTTGCTTTAATACGAACAACTTCTTGTACGTCCGGATGCTCTTGGAGGTGTTCGGCTAATACAAATGGAGCCGTTGCCCATATGGATTCTTCTACGCCTTCGGTGCGTTCGCTAACAATGGTATAGATATGATCTCCATGTGTGTGAAAATCATCATAGGTTCGAACGAAAGTCACTAATGAAATAAGAAGAAGACTTACGGTCATGCCAACTGCGAGGCCGAAGGCATTAATGATAGAAAAGTATTTGTATTGATAAAGATTACGAACTGCTACCTTGAGATAATTA
>DAOOCD010000413.1:0-2218 GCA_035408225.1 Cyclobacteriaceae bacterium
TATCTGGGACGTGCTTCAAAATGCATCTTCCTTTTTAGGCGGCAGTGCCGTTGGCCGGATTGATGACTTTGTTACCAAGATTAAACGGTTCGGGATTGAGATTCAAAACAAAGACGCTTATGAGGCTGCTGCTGAAATCGCCAAGTCATCGGGGTTGTTGAAAGAGTTATACGAAGACAAAACCGTTGAAGGTCTTAGCCGATACGAAAACGTTCAGGAATTACTCAATGCCATAAAAGAATACGTAGATGATCCTGAGAAAGAAGATAAAAGTCTGGGTGCTTTCTTGCAGGAAGTTTCGTTATTAACAGGGCAAGACGAAGACAAAGATCAGGACCCGGATAAAGTTACCCTGATGACCATTCACATGGCCAAGGGACTTGAGTTTAAGAATGTGTACATCGTGGGAATGGAAGAAGATCTTTTTCCTTCGCAGTTGATGTTAAGCAGTCGCTCGGAGTTAGAAGAAGAGCGCAGGTTGTTTTATGTAGCTATTACACGGGCCCAGAAAAAACTCTTCCTATCGTATGCGCTTACCCGCTATCGTTTCGGTCGGTTAAAGAATTGTGAACCCAGTCGCTTTCTCGATGATATTCAGGGAAGTTATATCAAAGTGAGCACAAAATTCGGAGGCATTGAGTCGATGGCACCGAATCCGAACTTTGCCAAGAGTTTTATCAGTGGCATGAAGAAGACGGTTACTTCACAACCCACACCTAAAGCCACTGCCTATAAACCTTCGGCTGACTTTGCCCCCAGCGACACCAAAGGTTTGAAGGAAGGGATGAAAGTAGAGCATCCCAAATTCGGGTTTGGAACCGTAACTAAAATGGAAGAAGTAGGGTCAGAACGCAAGGCCAAGATCAATTTCGCTGATTTTGGGGAGAAGACCTTATTGCTTAGTTTTGCTAAATTGAAAATACACGAAAACTGACATGATCGGAGAATACAATACCTCACGCGAGGGCATCATCCTGAAGGAGTATGGAAGAAACGTTCAAAAACTGGTGAATTACATCCGTACCGTTCCCGATAAGGAAAAACGTACTGAACTGGCTATTACCTTAATCGAATTAATAAAGCAATTGGCACCGGTTGCCAAAGAGGCTCAGGAAAATCCGCAGCGCATGTGGGATGATTTATACATCATGGCAGACTTTAACCTTGATGTCAACAATCCTTTCACTACACCCGACCGCACGATCCTTTTTAAGAAGCCGCGCAAAATGGAGTATCCGCAAAATGATGTTCGCTTTCGTCATTATGGAAAAAACATTGAGAAGCTGGTGAAAGAGGCGGTTAAAAAAGAAGATCCAAAAGAGCGCGAAGAAGCCGCCATTTATATAGGCAAACTAATGAAGACCTTCTTTGGGGCGTGGAATAAAGAGACCCTCGATGATTCGGTGATTGTAAAAGACATCGCCATTTTATCGCAAGGAAAACTTACGTTGAGCCTTGATAAAGTAAGAGAAGAGAATCTCTTTGAAAAACTCTATCGCGAACAACGCAACAAGCCTGCTCGTCCACAAGGTGGAGAACGCGGTGATAACCGAAATCAGCGGAACAACCGCCCCTTCAAAAAGAACCGTCATAACCCACACCGCAGAAGAGATCAATGAGTTCATTTAAGATCAAAGGAGGTCTTCGGCTAAAAGGAGAAATTATTCCTCAAGGAGCCAAAAACGAAGCCCTTCAGGTAATCTGTGCGCCCCTGCTTACCGCAGAACCTGTAACTATTCACAACATTCCAGACATCCTGGATGTCAATAAGCTGATCGAATTAGTTGGCGATATGGGATGCAAGGTGGAAAAGTTAGGCAAAGGCTCCTACCGATTTACTGCCACTCAGATCAATACAGAATTTCTGCAGACTGAGACGTATCGCAAAAAAGCAAGTGCCCTGCGTGGATCCGTGATGTTACTGGGGCCTATTTTAGCGCGCTATGGCGGAGCCAATATTCCAAAACCCGGGGGTGACAAAATCGGAAGACGAAGATTAGACACACACTTTATAGGATTTCAAAACCTGGGTGCCAAGTTCAATTTTAATTCGCAAGACGGACTATATCATATTGATGCAACCCATCTGAAAGGCTGTTACATGCTTTTAGATGAAGCTTCCGTTACAGGCACAGCCAACATTGTAATGGCAGCCGTATTAGCGAAAGGCACTACTACCATTTACAACGCTGCGTGCGAACCGTATCTGCAACAACTT
>DAOOCD010000414.1:0-2210 GCA_035408225.1 Cyclobacteriaceae bacterium
TTTTTGCTATACATCGTGTTGATCATTTGATGCATCTTATTCAGGTCACCTTCCATTGTACTCATTAAAGTATGATACTCCTGATATGTTTTTGCATCGGTTGGATATAATGGGTTCGCTAAAATCTCAAAATCTGCAGTCGTAGTTTTATCTCCGACCTTCAATGACAACGTGTATTTACCAGGAGAAGCTTTGTGTCCGCGATAACTACTTTCAACATATACATTAGGCACACCAATCATTGTTGGATACCGTAGATTCCATACAAACCGATTAAGCCCTTTCGATTTTGACAATGTTGGATCGGCCGGAGGCGCACCATCATATTGCTTGCGGGTAGAGTCGCGCAAAGAACTAAATGTGCGAACCAGGTTACCCTGAGCATCCTTAATTTCGAGAACTACATTTTCAGAAGTCTTTAATTCGGGCAGTTGATAATAAATAACTAGTCCGGTAGCAGGATTTACACCGCGATACGGATTAGTGCCATCAAAATCAGCAGACGATCCGTCCAATTCACTGTATCCGTTCACCAACATCGCTGGCTCTGGTTGAAATAATTCAAACGAAGGTTCCGAGTTTTTATATTGGCGTACAAGGCCAAGATCATCTAATACCCAAAAAGATCTTCCTGAAGTTGCTGCAATAAGATCATCCTGATGAACCCGAAGATCGGTTATAGGAGTGATTGGCAAATTCAATTGGAATGATGACCAGTCCTTACCACCATTCCACGAAATGAATACACCTAACTCAGTGCCGGCAAAAAGTAAATCTTTGCGCTTATCATCTTCGCGAACGACCCGGGTAAAGGCATTGTTAGGAATTCCGTTGTTGATTTTAGTCCAGTTCTTACCATAGTCAGTAGTCTTATAAAGACCCGGTGTGTGATCATTAAATTTATAACGCGTAGTAGCGATATAAGCAGTTGCCGGATCGTGCGGAGAAACTTCAATGGCATTGATCAAACATTCCTGTAATCCGGCTGGAGTAACATTTTGCCAACTGGCACCACCATCGCGGGTAACATGTACAAAGCCATCATCGCTTCCGGTCCAGATGACTCCTTTTTCGAGAGGCGATTCGATTACATAACTAAGTGTTCCATAATTCTCTGCGCCAACGGCTTCGTTGGTATAAGGACCACCACCTTTTCCCTGTTTGGATTTTTCATTCCGTGTAAGGTCTGGAGATGCTTCCTTCCAGGTAACTCCCATATCGGTGGTCTTTAATAAAAGTTGCGCACCATGATAAAAGGTATTGGGTTCATGTTTCGACCAGATAATCGGTGCATTCCAATTGTAGCGATACTTAATATCCTTTGCATCCATACCTAAATACTGAATAGGTGCAGGCATAATCTTTGTATCTGCCTTTGCTTTTGTATCCAGCAGTTCAATGGTACCCTGGTAGCTGCCACCCATTACATAGCGTGGATCGTCAGGATTGAAAGCAAGAAATGCACTCTCGCCACCAGCGGAAGATGTCCAGCTTGCAGCTGTGATGCCACCACTACCCAACTCACGACTTGAAATAACTACTGATGTATTGTCTTGCTGACCGGCATAAATCCGGTACGGAAAATTATTATCCACATTGATTCGATAGAATTGAGCAGTCGGCATGTTGCTTTGCGTAGACCACGTCTTTCCATAGTTCACGGAAATACCAGCACCCCCATCATTAGCGATCACCATATTTTTTGGATTGTTCGGGTTAATCCACAGGTCGTGAAAATCACCATGGGTTCCGGATAGATACTGCCATGTCTTTCCTCCATCTTCTGAGCGCAAAGCAGGTGCGCTTAAGACATATATTGTGTTATCATCTTTCGGATCAGTAAAGAGCTCGATGTAATACCATGCCCGTTGCACCAGGCGGTGATCATTTGTAACGCGCGACCAGTTTTCACCAGCATTATTCGAAACGAACAACCCACCTTGTTCTTTATCAGAATCACTTTCTATTAAAGCATAGACACGTTCAGAATTAGATCGGCAAACCGCCACTGACATCTTCCCAAGTTCATTGGGTAATCCTTTCTGAATTTTCTGCCAGCTCTCACCACCATCGGTGGATTTATAAAGACCGCTTGTTGGTCCTCCGCTTATTACTTTCCAGGGCAGGCGTCCATACTCAGTCATGGCAGCATAAAGAATGCGCGGGTTATTCATGTCCATTGATAACTCTACGCATCCTGTTTTATCATC
>DAOOCD010000415.1:0-2205 GCA_035408225.1 Cyclobacteriaceae bacterium
GGATCACTTTGCCACTCATCCCTCACTTCAGGTAATCACAGGATTTATTGGTTCATCTGCGTCTGGAGAAACTACAACGATTGGCCGAAGTGGCTCAGACTATACTGCGGCAATCTTTGCCGGTGCATTGAACGCTTCGTCCTTAGAAATCTGGACCGATGTGGATGGTATGATGACTGCCGATCCACGAAAAGTAAAAAAAGCTTTCACCGTAAAGGAGATGACGTATGAAGAAGCCATGGAACTATCTCACTTTGGCGCTAAAGTAATCTTTCCGGCCACCATGCAACCCGCTATGGTCAACAGGATTCCTATCTGGATTAAGAATACATTCAATCCAACCTTTGAGGGAACTGTTATAAGTGAAAAATCCAATGGAAAAAATCTGATCATAAAGGGTATTTCTTCGATGGATAAAATCAGTTTGCTCAGCGTGCAGGGTAGTGGACTGGTTGGGGTGGTGGGTGTTTCGATGCGATTGTTTGGAACCCTTGCAAAAGAAAATATCAGTGTGATTCTTATCAGCCAGGCTTCTAGTGAGCACTCGATTTGTTTTGCTATTGAAGGGGACAAGACCAGGCATGCCAAAGAGGCAATTGAAAAGGAATTTCTCTATGAAATTCGCAACCAGGAAATGGATCATGTTAAAGTGGAAGAGAATCTTTCGATTGTTGCCATTGTCGGTGAGAACATGAAGCATAATCCTGGAACCAGTGGTAGGATGTTTAGCGCGCTTGGAAGAAGTGGTATCAATGTTAACGCAATTGCGCAGGGTTCTTCAGAGCTTAATATCTCGGCCGTAGTTCATGAGCAGGATATTGCCAAAGCCCTCAACGTTCTTCATGAAGCTTTCTTTCTTTCTGATCGTAAAGTGCTTAATATTTTTCTCGTGGGCACCGGGCTCATTGGTAACTCATTGCTTGCCATGATCCAAAAACAATTTGAGGCATTGGCAAAACAAAATCATCTGGAGGTTCAGGTGGTAGGCATCGCCAACAGTAAGAAGATGCTCTTTAATGAGGATGGGTTAACGTTGGAGACGGCTGTTAATCAAATGAAGGAATCTGGAGAAGAGATGAATCTGAATGCATTCTTTGGAAATATGATTGCTATGAATTTGTCGAATAGCATTTTTGTGGACTGCACCTCGAGCGAAGCAGTTACTGAATTCTATGAATCCATATTATCTTCGAATATCTCTATTGTTACACCTAATAAAAAGGCTAACTCAGGGACCTATCAAAAATATCAAACCTTAAAATCAGCCGCTTTTAAAAGAGGGGTAAAGTTTCTTTACGAAACTAATGTAGGTGCTGGACTGCCCGTAATAAACACACTGAATGATTTACTGATTAGTGGGGACAAAGTGATTGGTATTGAAGCGGTGCTTAGCGGCACCTTGAATTATATTTTTAGTTCGTATAAAGCGGGAGATAAATTCAGTGATGTAGTTAAGCAAGCTAAGGAGAAGGGGTATACGGAACCCGATCCACGGGATGATCTCAATGGCATGGATGTAGCCAGAAAGGTATTGATTCTTTCACGGGAATCAGGTCTCCCTTTTGAGCTAGAAGATATTCAGGTTGAAAATCTTGTACCTGAAAATTGCAGGGGAGAAATGAGTGTGGAGGAATTTTTTAAGAAGCTTGAAACTCATAACGCATTGTTTGAAAAGTTAAGGGCTGAAGCCGAATCGCGAAATGAGAAACTTCGCTATATGGCTGTGTTACGGGATGGGAAAACTAAAATCCGGTTAGGTTCCGTAAATGATAAACATCCCTTTTATTCCTTGTCGGGAAGTGACAACATCATTCTGCTTACTACTGAACGATATCACGATCGCCCCATGGTAATCCGAGGGCCAGGTGCAGGAGCCGAGGTAACAGCAGCAGGAGTGTTCGCAGATATTATTCGCATCGGTAATTATGCAAATGGTTAATTTATGAAATCAATAAGAGCTTTTGCACCGGCTACGGTGGCCAACGTATGTTGCGGATTTGATATCCTTGGTTTTGCAGTTGATTTTCCGGGCGATGAAGTTAAACTTACCCTGCGTAATGACAGTCAAATAATGATCACATCCGTGATCGGAGATGGCGGTAAACTTCCCTGGGAATCGGACAAGAACACAGCCAGCGTAGCCGTAATTTCTTTTTTGAAAGCAATGGGAAGTGAGATAGGAGTAGACATTGAATTAAAAAAGAA
>DAOOCD010000416.1:0-2204 GCA_035408225.1 Cyclobacteriaceae bacterium
TGGGCCCATCAAAGATTATTGTGGAACCTGCACCGCCTGTATGGATGCATGCCCTACCAATGCTATACCTGAGCCGTATGTTGTGGATGGAAGCAAATGCATTTCTTATTTTACCATTGAACTGAAAGAAGAAATTCCCACTTCATTAAAAGGTAAATTTGAAAACTGGATTTTTGGTTGCGACATCTGTCAGGATGTATGCCCCTGGAATAGTTTTTCAAAACCACATAATGAAGCGCGATTTATACCTCCTGATGCTTTAGAAAACATGAGCCAGCAGGATTGGTCAGAGGTTACCGAAGAAATATTTCAAAAGCTATTCAATAAATCGGCAGTTCAGAGAACCCGATATGCAGGCCTTAAACGAAATATCGATTTCCTCAAATAAAAAAGCCCCGACTTGTCGGGGCCATTTCATTGAATGATTTGGGTTAAAACTCTTAAACTCTAATAAAACAGCGATTTAGAATCGCTTCGTGCTCTCCCCCATAGTTGGCATAGCACCAACGCTGGAGTTCCTGGATTTCCTCTGCTATCAGCATCTTGATAGCCTTACGCAACTCTTTCTCAAAAAGCCGCGCATCAAAACTCACCCTGCTTAGGATGTGCTTTACGTAACTGAGCATCTTCATTTAAAAAAATAGTAAAGTACGTTTTGGCAACCCATCGCTTACGTTGCTGCCATGAAAATACAAAAGCTATTGAAGAGTGAAAAGAAGAATTTACTTTTGTATCATGCAACAAGTTGCGATGCTATTTGCACCATGAAATTTACAACAAGAACGACCCTTTCTTTCATATTGTTGCTCTCGGCCATAGCAGTCAGGGGTCAGGACAACATACAAGTGATGTTAGGACCTGAGGAAATTGGCGAAAATCAGGCCTGGACGATCACCGTGACGGTTAATAACGAAAGATTAAAAAGTTATGAGAATTTTCCGGACCTCGATGGATTCCGCAAACGGGGGACTTCTACTCAGTCGCAGACTAGTATTGTGAATGGCCAGGTTAGTTCTTCACAAAGTATTGTAATGACCTATTTGCCTACCAAACAAGGCACTTTTACAATTCCCTCCTTTAAGATGAAGGTGAACGATCAAATTATTTCAGTTACAGGAAAAAAAGTAAAGGTGGGCCCAGCCGTGCAAACCCAGCAGCGAGACCCTTACCGCAGCTTATTTGACCGCGACCCGATGGATGATTTCTTTGGCCGGGGTGAAACTGAATTTGTGGATATTAAAGAAGATGCACTGCTGGCCTTTACTACCAATAAAGACGAAGTGTTTGTTGGTGAAGGCTTCACTACCACGTTATCATTTTTGGTAGCTGATAATAACCGGGCACCCATGCAGTTTCATGAGTTGGGTAAACAACTGGCTGACATACTGAAGAAACTGCGTCCGGCCAATTGCTGGGAAGAAAATTTTAACATTGAAAATATTGAAGGTGAGCATATCGAGATTCAGGGAAAAGGGTATACCCAATACAAAATCTACCAGGCAACGTTCTATCCACTCAATACACAGCCGGTTGAGTTTCCCAGCGTGGGTCTTGAAATGATCAAATTTAAAGTGGCGAAAAATCCTTCTTTTTTTGGTCAAAACCGGCAAGAGGATTTCAAGAAGTTTTATTCCAAAACCAAAACAGTTAAGGTGAACGAATTGCCTCCACACCCTTTACGGGATGCTGTAGCGGTTGGCGATTATCAGTTGGATGAAAAAATTGGCTCAACGGATTTACAAACCGGACAAAGTGTGTCCTATGAGTTTAGGGTCTTTGGCGAAGGAAATATTTCTTCCGTTGAAAAGCCTACCTTACCAAAGGATAATGTATTTGATTTTTATGAACCCAATGTGAGGCAAAATATTAACCGGGAATCAAACCGGGTGGCAGGTACCAAGTCATTCAATTATTTCATGATTCCAAAAGAACCCGGCACATTTAAATTAGGGGATTACTTTCAGTGGGTATTCTTTAATCCAACAACTAAAAAATATGATACCCTTCGCTCACAATATACTGTTCAGGTGAAAGGGGAAAGTCAGAAAAACCAATTTATTGAAAGTACTGATCTGGGGTCTTTCTATGATCGGATAGATGCTACTGACAACACCTTACGCAAGGCTCAAAATTACGATTGGATGAAAGTTGGTTTTAATATCTTTATTGTGGTGATGCTAGCCGCTTCGGCTTATCTTGTTTTC
>DAOOCD010000417.1:0-2137 GCA_035408225.1 Cyclobacteriaceae bacterium
ATGGCATTAACGGTTCTGCTACGTGCGGCACTTCAATCACGAACTCAGACATTTTTGGTATCAGCATGTCGCCTTCAGTCACAATGGAGATAACTCTTCCTTTGCGGGCTTTCACCTCCTGAATGTTTGAAACAACTTTCTCGTAGGAGCTATCTTTGGTTGCAATGAATGCAACAGGCATATCAGCATCGATCAGGGCAATTGGTCCGTGCTTCATTTCTGCAGCTGGATATCCTTCTGCGTGGATGTAGGAGATCTCTTTTAATTTCAACGCTCCCTCTAAAGCCACAGGAAAATTATAGCCTCTTCCCAGGTAAAGGAAATTGGTTGAGTCTTTGAATTCTTCAGCGATTATTTTGATACGATCGTTGAGTGCTAATACCTTCTCTACTTTCGCAGGCAGATTTTCCATTTCCACCAGCATCTCATTAAATTTTTGTTCTGTAATCGTACCTTTCTTTTGGGCAACGATCAGCGCAATCATATTGAGAACGGTTAACTGGGCAGTGAACGCTTTTGTACTGGCCACGCCAATCTCTGGGCCGGCATGGGTATAAGCACCAGCATGGGTAGCACGAGGAATGGATGAACCCACCACATTACAAACACCAAAAATGATAGCACCTTTTGATTTAGCCAGATCTATGGCAGCAAGTGTATCAGCCGTTTCACCGGATTGGGAAATAGCAATTACTACATCACCCTCGCGTACGATTGGATTTCGATAGCGAAACTCAGAGGCATATTCCACTTCTACTGGAATGCGACAAAACTCTTCAAAGAAGTATTCGGCCACCAGGCCGGCATGCCATGAAGTTCCACAGGCAATAATGATAATGCGATCGGCCTGAACCAATTTATTCAAATATTCGCGCAGACCCCCTAAGATTAAACGACCCGAAGCGGAGTCTAATCGTCCTCGCATGCAATCTCTTATAGAACGTGGCTGCTCAAAAATTTCTTTGAGCATGAAGTGTTCAAAGCCACCCTTTTCAATCGCTTCTAATTCGAGATCAACGGTCTGCACATAGGGTGTCAGTGGCAGATTCGATGTGTCCTTAATCGTAAGTTTACCATTGTTGATGATGGCTATTTCCTGATCATTTAGATAAACAACTTCATTAGTGTATTCAATAATAGGGGTTGCATCAGAGGCCATAAAAAATTCGCCACGCCCTACACCCAGTACCAGAGGACTCCCTTTACGGGCTGCAATCAACAGATTAGGATCGTTTAAAGACATAACCACAATTGCATAAGCGCCTACTACTTTGGTCAGCGCCAGACGAACAGCCTCATCCAGTGAGCAATTTTCATTCTCTTTTATGTCTTCAATGAAATGGATAAAAACTTCCGTATCGGTTTCGCTCAGAAATGTGTGACCCTTGCGTAATAACTCTTGCTTGAGTGAAGAATAGTTTTCGATAATTCCATTGTGAATGATGGCCAGATTTTTTGTAGCCGAATAATGCGGGTGAGCGTTCTCGTCATTGGGTTCTCCGTGGGTGGCCCAGCGGGTATGCCCCATGCCAATATGACTATCTAAATTTTGGCCTTTGATGAAAGCCTCCAGTTCTGAAACTTTTCCTTTCTTCTTGTAGATATTAAGGCCGCCATTCAATAAGGCGATACCAGTACTGTCGTAGCCCCGATATTCCAGTCGTTTCAGACCTTTTATAATCACTTCGTGGGCCTGGCGATGACCTACATAGGCAACAATTCCACACATAACAGATTATGGGTTTTCGTTCAAAGTGCCCCGGGTATAATAAACCCTAAGCTTGATGTTCTCTTTTGGAAAGACAGACCGGTCAACAGCCTTCCCCATGGGTGGACTATTAGAGACAATAGACCAATATGGATATCGCTTCTGTCTTAAGTCGTATAATTTCTGAAAGAAAACTGTTGGATAACCACTGTAAGAGTTGGTAGTACTTGAATAGGGCATAGAGAATACCTTATTACTACCCTGATCATCAGCAACAAACATTTTAGATAAATCAGAAACCGCAAGGGCACCATTAAAGGATACAAAATCGAGGGTATCCTGTCGGGAATCCAACGCATTGTAATGATTATCACTGCCTAGCATATTTATCGAAACAAGTTGAATGGGTTGAAAATCAACCGAAGGGTC
>DAOOCD010000418.1:0-2121 GCA_035408225.1 Cyclobacteriaceae bacterium
AATGCTTAACAAGCTGTAAAAAGGTAGAGAAGTTACAAGATTTACAACTTGATCTCCTCACCCGGCTTAGAACTATCCGATCTCATTCAGAAGCATATCAATATCATAAAATGGTAACGGCTTTTCACGACAAGTAACAAAGCCGCCTGCTCGTGCTAGTTCGAGATCGCCTTTCTGTAATAAGGTTGTCATACCCACCATAATAGTCATATCTGAAATAGTCTTCAATTTTTTAGCAAGTTCAATACCCTTATGCTCGCCCTGAAAGTGAAGATCAATAAATGCGATATCAAAGTGAACCTGTTTGGCTACCTCCAGCCCTTCCTGGGAACTTGTAAAAACGTAAAATTGTACTTTCTCCTCTTGCAAGTCCAGCATACGCTGGTAGATAAACCTGTTTAGGGCATCATTTTCAAAAACCGCAATCACACTCTTCTTTTTCATGATACCTATACTATGTGATAATCATGCCAGTGCATAAACCCATATTTTAACCAAAATGGGGCTATTCATAGTGTTACTATTCCGGAATTGGGAAGAGCTGCTGTAATTGGGAAACACCCAAAGGAAACATATTTACCAGGGTGATCCCATTGAAAATCTTCAATTGATTAAGAATCTCAACCGATTGCTAAACCTGATAAATATCATTTCGCAAACCGGATATTAATGGTAGTCTTGATACGATAACCGCACCTGCTTATGAAACGAATCCTGGTTTCCATTAAAAAGAAAGTTGATCCTACCCATAAATTAATTACCACGGAGTGGGTAACCGATGAAGAACTGAAAGCTATTCGCAAAAAATATGGTAATCAGTTTGACCCGGAAGAACCCATTATTCAATACCTGAGCGACCAGTTGGTCATGGTATCGTTTCTGGTTTGGATGAATGATTGATTGTCTTTTCTAACTCTTGCATTTTAATTAATGCAACTTATTGCACCCATTGTCCGTTATCTCATCAGTTCGCAGTTAAAGAGCTGGCCACGAACCAAGTAGAAAGATTTTTTAAACTTAGGTGGCCCTACATTTTGTTCTGAAAATAATTAACCTGACAGAATTAAGTATCGGTCTTACTGCGGACCTAACAGAGAAAGTATGGCTTGGACAACATTATATATTACCGGGAAACCGGATTTCAAGGAAGAGGTTCTTCAAAATCTGGAGAGTTCAGAGATTTCTTTTCTACCGGGCAGCGATGCCGATGAAAATTTATTTCTGGTCTGGGTAGATGAAAATCTTCCCTTGCGGGACCTCAAAAAGGCTATTGGAAGTAAAATAGTCTTTAAATATCGCTTGCAATTTTTTACATCCCTTACTCAGCATCAGGCAGAGGTTAACAAAGAAACTCTTACTCCGCGCGAGGAAGCAATGATTCGTGAAATGAATGATTGGGAAGGTAAGTATCGCCACAGCGCCTAACGTTTAGCGCATACAACATTTCTTGAATTTTTTGCCACTCCCACAAGGACACGTATCGTTGCGTCCGATTTCACTTTTTGTGCGGTCTGTTATTTTTAATGTATTGGCAGTATCCTGATTGAAGGCTTTAGAGAGTAAGGCATATAATTCAGGGTGATTCTTTTGCAGAAGTTGAGGGCGTTCAAAGAAATATTCTCCGGCCACAGCCAAAAACTCATTGTGGCGAGTGGCTGCATACTCATTGATGTCACTTTCCTTTTTCGTGATCTCCTCTGTTTTTTCCTGTACCAGTTTTAACCAGGGCAAAGCATATTCTTTTCCATGAAGTGTAGCCGGTATGCCATCGATACTCCCATCTTCCTTGTCGAGAAGGTGAATGAACTCATGCACACCTACATTCTGCTTGTCAGTACTGGTATCAAAACCGCGGTGTAAGGCCGTCTTCGACAAAATCATTTTTCCTTCCATGGTGCCACTACCCACCATACCCGTGATTACTTCTTCCCGGCTATTGATTTGGAATTGACTGTCGAATGAAGCCGGGTATAACAACACCTCGTCAAGAAAAGTATAATCCCACTCCGGAAAACCAAAGACAGGAATGGCAGCACTACTGGCAACCAATAGTTTATCCGTGATGTCTATTTCGGTATTTACGCCTGTGATTCGCACGCGGGCAATAAAACGCAATACATC
>DAOOCD010000419.1:0-2098 GCA_035408225.1 Cyclobacteriaceae bacterium
ACTTTTCTTTTCATTATCCTGTACCCGATTAACCTTTTCATCCTTGCCAGAATCCTTTTTCCATCAGCTGGTGCCGATTCAGGAGACTTTAAAAAATTCTATTTCGAAAACTTCAGGAAGTTCTTCGTGTGGGCCGTAATTCTGATCGCACTTTCTTTAAGTGACAATATTTTGTTTAATGGTTACTCCTGGATTGACCAACCGGTTCATATCTTCCTACTGATTGCCCTTCCCTATTTTATCTTCAAGAATTTTCAACAAGAGTGGCTCCACAAGCTCACAGTTATTTTGCTCTCTGCACTCTTGCTAGCCAGCCTGCTGTTAGTAGAATGGACGTTAACGATTTAATCCGCAGGGAATAGTCCCAATTTATGCTGAAACACCCGGGCAATGCTTCGGGCGCGCTCTTTAACCTCCTGAGCCCGATCGCCTTCAAAATTTTCATCCACTGTTTCACCAAACAATTTTAGCCACTGATCGAAGTGATCTGCTTTCAGAGGAAGAGGAACATGCTTTTGAAATGGATTACCCTGGTAACTTTGTTCGCCTAGTAGCATTGATGCCCAGAAGTTATACATGATAGGCAGATGATGAGGCCAATCGACATGGGCAAAAACCGGTGCCAATAAACTATCCTGATTAACCTTCTCGTAGAATTTATCTACCAGTATTTTTATTTCACTTCGCGTTTCTAACACCATCATTCTAAAAATAAGTAAATCGAAAACTCAACCCGGTTATAACGAACGCAACCGCCAATAGCGTAGCCAACACAATGTGAAAGGCCAATGAAGGGAGACGTTCCACGGTTAATTTGGGAATAATAAATAACCGTGCATGTACTGCCAATAGGATTGTACCTAACAGCAACGAGATCTTGATCCACAGGTAATAATGATGTGGCGAGTCCAGGCTCCACCAATATGAAAAGGGTACATAATACAGAACCATCCAGAAACCTGTAATTACCTGGATAATCAGAGCAGGGATTCCGATACGCTCATAATTTGTTTCAAAATTGACAATGGTTGTGATGTCCTTATCTCTTAAAGCACGCGGCAAAAATCCAAGAGTGAGAATTAAATGCCCACCTGCCCAGATAGTGGCCCCTAAAACATGTAATAGTATCAACCATTTCATTGGCAAAGTTTATAAATCCTTTTTATTAAAAATCCGCAAGGCCAGCAAAAGCGGAATGATAGCCCATAAAAATAAAATGGATGATGAAAACAAAACACCCATATTACTACCAAAGAAATTCTTATAAAACGCCCCGGTATATCCCATCAAGGCTGAAATATCAAGTTGCAATAGCATAATGATGCGGGCCAGATCAACCGGATTAAAGGCGATTAGCGTTAGAGTTACTTTCTCAAGGGGATAATCGCTAAAGCTGTAGATAATCCATAAAACGAATCCATCATAAATCAAAGAAAAATAAAACCAGAAAAGTAACGCAATACCAATCGCTTTAGATTTATCGCGGGTTAGTACCGAAGAAAGAAAAGCAAGCGAAACAAAGACCAGGGTAAGAAAAACACCGGTGACTAAAAGTGAAATCACGTTTTGTCCTGCCCCAAACATAATAAAGGGAACACCTACACCTATTAAATAAGCCATGCACAGCGAAGATGCCACGGCCAGATATTCGCTTAAAAATATCACTCTCCGATTAATGGGCTGAGCGAGCATCAATTCTATAAATTCATAGGAGCTGAAAAAATGAATCGTGGTAAACACCACACTGACCAATGGCA
Source organism: Cyclobacteriaceae bacterium (assembly GCA_035408225.1). Lineage (GTDB taxonomy): Bacteria > Bacteroidota > Bacteroidia > Cytophagales > Cyclobacteriaceae > ELB16-189. The sequence continues at coordinate 1,758 of DAOOCD010000419.1, forward strand.
CTACCATTAATACAATGTTCAGCAAACTCAATACAATTTTACCAAAGTCACTATCAAGTTGAAAAAGGGCAAAGGTACTGAGCAATAAAAAACCCGTATAGAAAAGAATGAAGCGGGTTCTTAAAATGTCGTTGAAGATATATCGGATTACGCGTGTCATATCTGTTCGGTAATTGAGTTCAATAATTCCTTTTGTTTGATCAGAGTGGTGACAGCTTTATTCAATCTAGTCTCATGCGTTTCTGCCTTTAGCGCTTCAATTGAATTATTGTACTGTACCTTCCCTTCAAAAATGTAAATCATCTCGGTAGATAGTTCATCGAGATCATTGAGTATGTGGG
>DAOOCD010000420.1:0-2098 GCA_035408225.1 Cyclobacteriaceae bacterium
GCACCTGCTCTTCATCGATGTAGTAACTTCCGCCATTGAAATAAATGCTTTTGCGCAATTCTTCCTGATTGCCTTGTGAAAGGGCAACGCAGGAATAAACCATGAAGACCCCGATGATGATAAGTCGTTTCATGCTTTTCTGAACTAAAATCTAATTTACCAATTTCCTGACGATGGCAATTCCAACAATGGGATCAATAACTCAACCAGACTACTTTAGCATTCTTTCCTTTCTCAACAACAGTAACGATCAGCAAATTTTCATAATCACTGTCCTCAAAATCCTTGTAGGTTTCCTTTCCCGTTAGATAGTTGGCAATCCACGGGATGTTGTTTGAATGACCAGCTATTACCACGGTGCCTCCTGTATGTTTCTTTAGTATCTGATCAATCTCATCCGTTTTGAAGGCCTCATAGCCCGACACACTTAAACCCTTTGTTGTCGCAAGTGGCGAAACAGTATTGCGCGTGCGTTTATAGGCCGTGGAATAAATCGCATCGACCTGGGTCTTCTTTAGCATGGTGGCAAGTAATTGAGCGCGCCTGGTACCAGCCTCCGTTAAGTCTGGATCTTTTGTGCCATCATTTCCTTTTTCAGCATGCCGAACCAAAATAAATGTGGTTGGCTGAGCCTGGACTATTGAAAAGCTGATCAGGACTACAAAAAGGAAGATGTATTTCATAAACGATATTCGATTCTTGATCCTTGAAAGTAGAACCTTGCTTATTTAAACTGATCGCTAACTGAAGTAGGTACTTTGCAGCCCGTAGTATGCCGGGTATCTGCCAGATGAATTATTTTCCATTCCTTTCCATCGCTCACTAATTGAAAAGCATCTACTCCGCAATGACTAAACTTCTTGCCCACATAAAATGCATATTGAGTCCACACCTGGGCAAAGGTTCCATCTACTTCGATCCTGGCATCCCAGATTGGCTCACTCCAGGGTTCGGGGTGTGGAGTACCAACAGCTTTTAAAAAGCCTGCAATTGAAGATTCTCTTCTTACCACCTGGTTACCGGATTTGTCCTTCATCACAGTAGCCATCGTAACTTCTTTGGCAAAGGCACTGTGCACCATGGCACTATCACCCAGATTCATACCGGTAAAAAGTCTTACAATGGGTTGCATGATGGCTACTCCCTCAGCATCCTGCTGCCCGTAGGAGTTAAAAAAAGCGCCTACAACAATCAACAAAAGAAATCTCTTCATAATTGGGTGGTTAATAAGTACAAGATTGAAATTTTAGATAAAAAGACCTATCGCTTCTATACGGAAGGCGGAATTCAGGGTTCACAAATAATATCCTTAAATTTAACACCGATAAAATCAACCTATGAAGCCCATTTTCCTTATTGTCGCTCTGTTCTTATCAACCGTTTCGTTTTCGCAATCTAAAGTTGACAGTCTTGAGAAAGTATTGGCCACGGCCAAAGGCGATCTGAAAGTAAAGACACTGAATGAATTTTTCCGGGCTTATATCAATTCGGATCCTGTAAAAGCTATTGGTTATACCCGCGAAGCACTTTCGCTCGCTACTGAAATTGACGACAAAAAAGGAATGGCCGCATCCTATAACAACCTGGGTGTAGCCTACCGCAATCAGGGTGCACTCGATAAGGCGCTTGAATACTATCTGATCTCCCTTCAGATTTATGAGGGACTGCAAAACAAAGATGGCATTGCCACTACAAAAAATAATATCGGAAACATTTACTCCTTCAAAAAAGACTATGGCCAGGCCATGAAGTATTTCGAGGAATCGCATAGCCAGTTCATTGAAATGGGCGACAAGCAAAAGATTATTGGCTCAATGAATAATCTGGGTAACCTGCACAACGACCTGCAACTTTATGAGCAAGCATTAAAATACTATTCCGAAGCGTATGAACTAAGTCAGCAAAGCGGAAAAGTTTATGCCGACCCACTCAACAATATCGGCAATCTCTATTTTAAGCAAGGCAACTATCAACGGGCCGTTGAGTATTACCAGCGGGCGTTACTATTGGCACGACAGGAAAACGATAATCTGGTGGTGCTGAATGTACTCAGTAGTTTAGGGGAAGTTTATGCCCGGGCCGGACAGTTCAAGAATGC
>DAOOCD010000421.1:0-2086 GCA_035408225.1 Cyclobacteriaceae bacterium
TGTATAAATCAAATTCAAAAAGTCATCGTTTATTTGTTAGTACATTTAAACAATAAGGAAATGGAAAAGACAAAATTCAAAACCAATATCAAGTGTTCAGACTGTGTGGCAAAGGTGACTCCTTATTTAAATGAAGTAGTCGGTGAGAACAACTGGCAGGTAGATCTGGTTGATCCTGCCCGAACGTTAACAGTAGACAACTCAGACGATAAGAAAATTGTAGAGGCACTTCAGAAGGCTGGATATAAAGGCGAACGTTTAGTGTAGGCGTCTGACCGCTCTAAGCGGTCAGACGCCTTAAAACTTTAATTAACAACTTGTTAACAGGTTTTTTATTACATTTGTCCAGTCAATGAAATTATTGAAACCCATAGTCTCTTCCATGATCGCCCTGCTGGTGCTTGTTTCTTCAAGCAGCTTTATAGTGAACATGCATTTTTGCGGAGGCCAGGTTCAGAGTTTTTCATTAATCGAAGAGGCTGCATCATGTCCAATGGAAGTTCAACTTCCTCCTTGCCACAAGAAGATGGCTGTAAAGAAGTCAGGGTGCTGCGAAGACAAGCATGTTGCTTTTGAAGGCAAAGACTTTAACACACAGATTCAGGATTTTTCAATGCTCACCTGGCAATCCATCAACTGGGTTGCTACACTTCCGATGATTATGGAAGTTATTCAGGTTAACGAATCGCTGGTATTCTCAAATCATACTCCCTACAAACCACCTATTGTCGAGCGCGATATTCCCGTACTCGTTCAATCTTTCCTTATTTAATATATAGCTAATCTGGGTTGCGACTGTCTGTTTCTCTACAGGCATTGTCTCAATACCTGTGTCTCACTACTTGATACTCATTAGCTATGATAGAAAATTTAATCTCGTACTCACTTCGTAATCGCTTTCTGATTCTGATGGTTGCCATCGGATTATTTGCCTGGGGCGTTCATTCTGTTCGCGTGAATAAGATCGATGCCATCCCAGACCTTTCCGAAAACCAGGTAATTGTGTTCACCGAATGGATGGGCCGCAGTCCGCAGATTATCGAAGACCAGGTAACGTATCCGCTCGTCACCAACCTGCAGGGACTCCCACAAGTAAAATATGTACGAGGCGCTTCCATGTTTGGAATGAGTTTCGTCTATGTCATTTTTAATGATGACACGGATGTGTATTGGGCACGTGAGCGCGTGTTGGAGCGTCTCAACTATGCAACCAGACTTTTGCCGCAAGGAGTTACGCCAACTTTAGGCCCGGATGGAACAGGCGTAGGTCATATTCTATGGTATACACTCGATGCGCCCGGAATGGATCTTGGCGAACAACGAGCCGTGCAAGACTGGTACGTAAAATTTGCATTGCAGAATGTGCAGGGCGTAAGTGAAATTGCTTCGTTCGGAGGATTTCAAAAACAATATCAGATCGCCTTAAATCCGAATAAGCTTTCTTACTATAATCTTTCTGTTCCTGAAGTTATTCAGTCAGTGCGTTCGAACAACAACGAGGCTGGTGGACGAAAGTTTGAGATGAGTGACATCGGTTACATCATTAAAACGACCGGCTATCTCAAGTCGGTTGAGGAGATTGAAAACATCGCTGTGAAAACAGTGAACTCGGTACCGGTGAAAGTAAAAGATCTTGGTTCGGTGCAGATGACTGGTGAGGCCCGCCTTGGAATATTTGATCAGGATGGCGAAGGTGAAGTAGTAGGGGGGATTGTCGTGATGCGTTATGGCGAAAATGCGGATGAAGTCATTCATCGGGTGAAAACGAAAATGGAAGAGGTGTCGAAAGGATTCCCGGCAGGAGTGAAGTTTAATGTGGTCTATGATCGCAGTGAACTTATCGAAGAGTCAATTTCATCCATCAAGACTACACTGATCGAGGAGATGATTGTGGTTTCTTTGGTAGTGATTCTCTTTCTTTTCCATTGGCGCAGTGCGGTGAGCATCATCATTCAAATACCCGTTACGATTGCAACCAGTTTTATCTTATTGAATGCATTTGGTATTTCATCCAACATCATGTCCTTAACGGGAATCGTGCTGGCTATTGGGGTGATTGTCGACAATGGAATTATCATGGCGGAGA
>DAOOCD010000422.1:0-2029 GCA_035408225.1 Cyclobacteriaceae bacterium
ATGGGCAATGCCAGTGGGCAGCTGGGTCATAACCTGATGGATCACCATTATCATGTAGGTGCTGTGGGCAGTCATGATGGTTTTAAAGACAACTATTTTTCAGGACGCAGAGCAAATGGAATTTATGTTCCACGATTCAGAAATATTGATGAAAAGACAAAACGAAATGATTACGTACGCGGCTTTGGTTATCAGGGTGGAGCGTCACGTGGAAGATTCAATGGTTCGGATAAAATCGGAGCTGAATTAAAAGAAGAGGCTGCCAGTCTTGGCGATTGGAGCATGTGGCTGGGTGCCTGGGGCGAGCAACTGCCAGACTACGATAATAAAGTGTCTTTGAGTAAAGAGAAAAAAGACAAGTGGGGTCTTCCTTTACTGGATATTGACTGTGAGTTTAAAGAAAACGAAATGGCGATGCGCAAGGATATGATGAACAGCGCAGCCGAAATGCTGGAAAGTGCAGGGATGAAGAATATTTCAACTTTCGATGACGATAAAGCGTATCCGGGTTTGTGCATTCATGAGATGGGTACTGCACGCATGGGCAAAGACCCGAAGACTTCTGTGCTAAATAAGTGGAATCAAGTGCACGAAGTGAAGAATGTGTTTGTCACCGATGGTGCATGCATGACCTCTTCCGCTAACCAGAATCCTTCCATTACCTACATGGCACTTACGGCCCGGGCTACGGATTTTGCAGTAACGGAATTGAAGAAAGGAAATCTTTAGGAATTGCGAATTTTGGATTGCCGAATTGTGAATCTTGATTTTTAGATCTTGGTACTTGTGATTGCTAAAGTCTATGAAGATCAGTTAGTGCAGAGTTGTTCGTAGGCATATACATGTCCGGCCAAATCGGCCCATTTAATTTTTTCCCTGGCAAATGCCTGAAGCATTATAAGACAGTTAGCATATAACTCAGTGAAGTCTTTATTATAGTTTCCTTTTTTAACCAATATGGCTTTCTGATCATTTTGAACAAACAGATAAGATTTATCAATTCCGCCAGTAAGTTTTATTCCACCTAAACCAATACCTGAAGTTTGTCTGTTGGGATCAGGATCACCAAAGACTTTTATCTTGCTATCGAAGCCGGGATTAAGCAATTGCATAAGCCGTAACTTTTCAGATTTATTATGACGCATCGCAGTTTCGAAAACAATGTATTCTCTATTAATTATGTCCTCAAAATTTGTATGGGTCATCTCTTTAATCGAAGAAGTAGATTCAGCCACCATTGTAAGTTTGGCAAGTTTTGAAGCTTTAATGGTAAGTCGCTTTACTTCATCTGCACTAAATTTGGATTTTTCGCCACTCTCAGATTTTATAGTGAAGTTACTCAGGTAACCGTTTATCAGAGATCCTGAAGTGAGTTTACCTGTAATCGTTTCTCCAGTAGTTAGTTCAACTGTGCATGGATTACCAAAAAGGGCACTTAGTCCATCTTCCTCAACTTCCGTCACAAACCCCTGACCAAAACCGAGTGTGGTAATTAATAGAAATAGAGCGACAAGGTTATTTTTCCGAGAACTTACATTGATTTTTAATTGCATAATTGTTAAAAAAGGGATGTTTTTAATTACACTACTTACTTGAAATCCCTCTTATAGCTTGTAATACGAAGAACCAGGTGCCAAAGTTTTTTCACCTTTGTTAAAATAATCTGTCCCCATACCCCGTCTATGCAGAAGTAATAACAATGCAAATGGGATGGACCTGGCAATGCAAGAGTTAAAGCAAAATACATTCCTGAAGGAGAAAGACAAGCTGTTGGGGTTTATCCGCAGCCGCGTGTCTACGGTGGAAGAGGCGGAGGATATCCTTCAGGATGTTTTTTATCAGTTCATTGAAGGGTTTAATTCCATTCAATCGCTGGATCGGGTTACATCCTGGTTGTATAGTGTAGCACGTAATAAAATTATAGACCGTTACCGCAGAGATGCCAGTCGCCCCCAACGTACTGACTTCGAGTTGTTATCAGGTAAGGATGATGATGCTCCATTAACCTTGCAGGAGATTTTGCCTGACC
>DAOOCD010000423.1:0-2008 GCA_035408225.1 Cyclobacteriaceae bacterium
TGTGTTGTTAAGTGCAATGGTTTTGCTGGGGTTGGGGATTGCTACAATTACCTCACAAACTTATAAGACCGCGTTAACAAATCCGGCTGAAACGTTAAAAGGAGAGTAGCTTGCAAGAGCTTAATATCCATTCTCAAACATAGGCTAGAGAATTTTTTATTTACTAATTTTCATAAGGTTTAAACCCTCGCGAAACAACGCAACCTATACTTATGGCGAAATCTAAAATTTTTGATGGTACGTTTATTTTGCGTGTTGCACTGGCCATCATTCTTTTGTTTCACAGCGTGCCCGGCATGTTTGATGGCGGTATTCAGGCTTTTGGCGATTTGTATCTAAATCAAATCGGATTTGCGCCCGTAGGCGTGTTGATTGCCTGGGCAATCAAACTATCGCATGTAGTGTGTGCGATTTTACTGTTAATCAACAAGTACATCAAACCGGCAGCAATTGTAACAATCTTTATTCTGATCATGGGCATTATCATGGTGCACTTCAAAGAAGGTTGGTTCGTGGTTGGTGGCGGAAGAAATGGCGTTGAATTTAATTTCCTGCTGATATGCGTGTTTTTATATCTGATGTTCCCCAATGGCTGGAGCCTAAGTCCCCAAACCCGGAATCGCATCCGGGTTTTTAAATCTTAGTTAAGCCCCTCTCCCTGCCTACCGGACAGGCAGGCTCTGGAGAGGGGTTGGCTTGCCATCCGAATCCGCCAGCAGGAGGAGGAGGTTGGGGTGAGGTCAAAAAGGATATTCCCCTTTCTCAATCGCATACTTGGCCACTTTTCTACGCGCTTCCTTCAAATTATAAGGATCAATTTTAGTAAAGCGCTTCAGGCCCATCAACATTAATCGTTGCTCATCGCCTTCGGCAAATGAAGTGATCACGCTCTTTCCCGCAGAAGCGGCCTTTTCAATTGCATGATGCAGATAGATCAGCGCCATTTCCTTTTCAATTTCACAGGCCTTTTCACCACGCATACTAATCAGCTTCTCTACGCGCAACAGCACCGACTCAGCCACATAGCCTTCAATCAACATATCAGCAAGGTTCATCAGTATCTCCTGCTCATCCGAAAGTTTCATCAAGAACTTTTGTACTGCAGCCCCCGAAACCATCAATCCCGCTTTTTTCAGATTGCGTAACGCCTTCTTCTCCTTGGCGAATACTGCTGAATCATCCTCTGCACCAAAATCCGGAATCGACATTAATTCTTTTTGTACCGCCATGGCGGGATTCATCAAATCCAGATGGCCTTTCATTGCACGCTTCAACAGCATGTCGATGGTAAGTAGTCTGTTAATTTCGTTCGTACCTTCAAAAATTCTATTGATGCGTGCATCGCGATAAGCGCGATCCATCGGTCCTTCAGCCGAGTAACCCATGCCTCCGTAAATCTGTACACCTTCATCTACACTATAATCCAACACTTCTGATCCATGGACTTTCAGGATTGCGCACTCAATGGCAAATTCTTCCAACGCTTTTAGTCTGGCTTGCGCAGAATCCATACCGCCTGCTACAAATGCATTGTAGGCATCATCAATATTCTGGCCGGCACGATAGTGTGCTGCCTCGGAGGCAAAAACTTTGGTGACTACTTCAGCAATTTTGAATTTGATGGCTCCAAACGTGGAAATGGAAACTCCGAACTGCTTGCGTTCATTGGCATACTTTATTGCCTGGCTAATGGTTGCTTTCGATCCTCCCACGGCACCAGCGCCCAACTTAATACGGCCGATATTCAAAATGTTTACAGCAATCTTAAACCCGTTTTCACGTTCGCTCAGCAAATTTTCTACTGGCACTTTACAATCGTTAAAAAATATCTGGCGGGTCGAAGATCCTTTTATTCCCATCTTCTTCTCCTCCTCATTCATCGTGATGCCCCCAAAAGATTTCTCCACGATAAAAGCACTCAGATTTTTGTCATTATCGATTTTGGCAAACACCGTAAACACGTCAGCAAAACCCCCGTTTGTGATCCACATTTTTTGTCCGTTGATCA
>DAOOCD010000424.1:0-1976 GCA_035408225.1 Cyclobacteriaceae bacterium
TCTACCAAGAAGTTCAACCAGTTGGGTAAAGACTTCCTTAAAGAAGACCTTTTCCTGGGCAGAGTCATCCGGATAAATGAAGCGCAAATCATGAAATACTTTATCCAAACGCTTCGGATCGTTGAGGATATCTTTGTCTAATAGCTGAAAGTACACTTTGTAGAACTGATTGGGGATCACCTTAACACAACCAAAGTCGATTACACCTAATTTATGTTCTGGCGTTATGATAAAATTGCCGGGATGCGGATCAGCATGTAAAGAGCGCAACGTGTGAATCTGGTAATGATAGAAGTCCCACAGCGCCTGCCCGATTTTGTTCCTATCAGCAACTGAAGGAGTCGCTGTTTTAAAAACCTCGCCCAGCATCTTCCCTTCAATCCAGTCCATGGTAAGAATCCTGTCACCAGAGAAAGATGGATAGTAAGTGGGAAAGATCAGGTTATTAATATGCCTGCATCCCTTCGATAGTTCCATAGAACGCTTCAACTCCAATTTATAGTCGGCCTCTTCCAATAAACGGGTTTCAACCTCGCCTATAAACTCATCATACTCGGCAGGGTTCAGTTTAAACATACGTAAGGCAATTGGCTTCACCATTGCCAAATCACTCTTCACACTATCAGCTACACCCGGATACTGAATCTTTACCGCCAACTTCTTCCCTTTCCAGGTGGCCTGGTGCACCTGCCCAATCGAGGCAGCATTGCTGGCCGAATGGGTGAAGGTTTCAAATACTTCGGTTGGTTTTTTCTTCAATGACTTCTCAAATGTGCGCACCACCAATGGATATGAAAGTGGCGGGGCACTGTACTGCGCCATGGCAAACTGTTGTTGATAGGCAGCAGGTAGAAGATTCTTATCCATGCTAAGCATCTGCGCTACTTTGAGCGCACTGCCTTTGAGCTCGCTTAGAGAGTTATAAATATCAGTAGCATTGTCCTGGTGCAATTCATCGCGTGACAGTTCTGGATTGACCAGTTTCTTACCATAATGCTTCAGATAATTGCCTCCGATCTTCGCCCCGGTGGAGATAAACTTTGTCGCCCGCTGAACCTTGCCCACCGGAATACTCTTCTGCTCTTTCAGCTTCGTCATGGAAATTAGTTTTTAGCATTCTGGTAAAGAAACTTACCAAAATCAAGTGCGTTGTCAAGAACACCTTTGCCAACAAGATCAAAGGCCAGATTGACTGACTTTTCGATGGCAGCATCAGTCTTTTCGAAATTGGGGCTTTCGTCATGACTCCAAAACTGGAGGATAAACATTAGATGCAGCCAAAATAAACTATCATACCGATCATCAATAAAAGGACGTTTAGCGATTTCTCCGGAAACTTTACCTTCATTGAGTACGGAGTTGATCCAATCGTCAAACGAAGTTTTAAAGCCTTTCAGAAATGTAGGAACCATGCCGGGTTTCTTCCACGACTTCAATTGATGGAGTACAAAACTACGGTCCGACTTCAAGGCTTCAGCCAGCATAAAATAGAACGTAAGGATTTTCTCACGCGTGGTAAATGTGGAATAGCTGGCATCGGCTACCATCTTTGTACGGGTATCCTCTATAAAATTTTTCCAGATTGATTTTTCAAGTGCTTCAAAGGAGCCGAAGTATTGATAAAATTCATCTTCTCTAAACCCCTGGTCTTTACAGAATTTAAACACCGAAGTTGGTTGTTTACATTCGGTTAATACATGCTCACGGTATGCTGCGGTTATCTTATCTGCGGAAGCAGTAGCTTTCGCTTTGGATTTTCTGGTCTTTTCCATAATTACAAAACAAGTTTAGCAGCAGATAGTTTTCGCGTTGTAACATTTCTTGAGACTTTATCCCTTTTCGATTTGACCTTTTATCCCGAACTTTAAGAATGGCTTTAAGGATGTTCGTTTTAACAGTCTGCCTCGGGCTGATTTCCTTAATTGGTTCAGCCCAGTCACGATCGGCTGCCACTTACTTTGAGAAAGGCGAAGAGG
>DAOOCD010000425.1:0-1971 GCA_035408225.1 Cyclobacteriaceae bacterium
TCCGGCTTCATTAATTAATAACCGGGTTTCAAGTATTCTAATATTTTCAGTGGGCTTTCTGAAATCGGCCGGGTAATAGAAATTTTTTATTAACACAGTGCCTGTTGGAAAATCCAAAACGTCATCGGGATGATAGTTAACCTGGCTGCCTTGTGGAATTTTTACAAACCGCTGCTTGTAGGCATAATCCGAAAAGAGGGCCGAGTTGAGCGAATAAGGAATTACCCCGGGCGCTGGCGAAAGGTCTTTTAAGGCTCCAACAAAAAATCCGTAATCCGATAGCTTCTCTTTTCCAATAGATGATAAGTCTACAGTTATTTCCTGTTCCGGCAGCACAACTACTTCCTGCTTTTTACTTTCGCAGGAAATCACTCCGAGCAAAAAAATTAATGCTAGAAAAATCAGCTTATTGAAAGAGGCGTCTGACCGCTTTGAGCGGTCTGACGCCTTGAGAACCTGATCGCGATTAAATATACTCCTCACTCTATTTAATCGGATTAACTTTTACACCTTCACAATCAAACAACTTCGGTCCTTTAATAAGATTCTTAAAATCATTGCCGGCATCCAGGTTAATCACAACAATGTCATCGCCTTGCTGAATACACAATTCAGGATTTGAACGGGTCGGGTTTACAATTCCATCATAGGCTATATCCGGTGTACTCAAAAATGATTCTGAAAGAAATAACTTCCCGATATCGTTGCTCAAGTCCGGAAACCAGTGACTATTATGAAACGTATTGTTATGAATATAAATCTGGTAAGGATAAGGATTGTAGAGGGTATCAACTTTATAATTGTTGTCAACCGTCTGCACGCCACCAATCGAACTCTCCTGCTCTACCTCGCCTTCGTTAAGGGCCGCTACTAAATCATAACTGATAATTCCGGTGCCAACTGTTTTATTATCAATGATGTGGTTCTCCATCATCTCCAGATTGTGTGTTGCTAAAATCATGATTCCCGTTCCCGGAGGAATGCTGGCTACGATGTTTCCCTTGGCCGCAAAGTTTTCATGATTATTGTCGTGCACGTTATTGTTGTACACCTTGGTGGTATGACCATACTGAGTAAGACCCGGCAGATCAAACACCAGGATGCCGCCCGTGTTGTCGTATGCTTCATTTCCATAAATTTCTACCCAGCGTGAATTTTCACTCTCAATGCCGGCTACATTCCAGTACGCTTTGCTGTTGCGGATAATAACCGAATCCGACTGACCTACATAAATACCCGCATCGGATGAGCCCATGGCAATGCATTCGTCAATGAGAACCTGCTTGCACAATACCGGGTAAAGTGCATAGGCACCATTTTCCGTTTTAGGACCCTCGGCCCAGACCGAGCGAATGCGTTTAAACGTTATTCCCTTTACCTCACTTACTTTTAAGTTATCCCCTTTGGCATCTTCAATTGAAAAATCCTGTAATAGGATATTTTTCCCATTGCTGATCAGCAACCCCTGAGCGCCTTCGGTTTGATTTTTGAAAGACAGAATGGTCTTATCCATTCCCTTACCCCGGATAACAATGTTTGACTTCCCATCCATCGCCAGACTCTTCGTAAACATGAAGTTGCCTTCCGGCAGATCGAGGGTATCACCCTCATTAATAGTAATCAGTTGCGTCTGCAGACTTTGCTCAATGCTTTGCCAAACCCGGGGTTCAGTTTTTTGCGAGCTGCATCCAATGATAATCAAGAGAATAACGAGGCACGATAGGTATTTCATGGTGGTGGGCTTTCTCTTTAAAGGTAGAATTATTTGGAGAAATTTTCTCTATTGATTAGCGTACTGATTTCATAATTTTACTACGCCATATCTTACTCCCTTGAATAGAACTCTGTTGATTCAAATCATTTATTCTGCCGCCTGCATCCAGGGATTATTTCTTGCTTTTTTATTGGTGCGTACGAAAATAAATCAGCCAGCTAATCGCATCCTTGCTATTCTTTTAACAATTCTATCCG
>DAOOCD010000426.1:0-1967 GCA_035408225.1 Cyclobacteriaceae bacterium
GTTGGCTCTCGCCATGTTTGTCCGAATTGCCTTATTACTTGGCATCACCTGGATCATCGGATTCGTTGAACCCCTCTTCACTATTCCAGCTAACTTTCTGATCACTCACGATATGAGCTTCAGTGGTAAGGATTTGATTCTTGGGTTTGGGGGGTTATTCTTAATTGCAAAAAGTACTCTTGAGATCAATCATGAAATGGAAGGCGATGAGGACGAGGAAGACGGCATAAAAACTGCAGCTGTTACGTTTGCCGGCACCATTGTTCAGATTATTCTCTTAGATATTATCTTCTCGTTCGATTCAATTCTGACAGCCGTGGGTATCGTGCCCCCCGAACAGGTGATCATTATGATCATTGCCGTTATCGTCTCTATTATTGTCATGATGTTTTTCTCAGGAAGTATCAGCAATTTTATAAAAGATCACCCCAGTATGGAAGTGCTTGCATTGGGCTTTCTGATCTTAATTGGGTTTACCCTATTGCTGGAGGGACTGCACCAGGAAATCCCGAAAGGCTACATTTACTTTGCTGTGGCTTTCTCGCTGCTGATTGAGTTTACCAATATTCGCGTCCGCAAAAAACGCAAGAAGAAAATAAACCCTGTTAAGTTACATAAAGAATACAATGAGGAAGAGCGGAAAGATGCGGTAGAGGAACTTAACAAGTAAGACTCCCTACACACCCAGTCGGTTGTTATTACAAAACTAATTCAGTTATACAGATGGAGGATTTACGGTACCCGATAGGAAAATTCGTTGCCGGAGAAACGCACACAAAAGAAGAAGTGACTGCTTTTATTCAGCGAATTCAATCATTACCACAAAGACTGGAAGCAGCTATAGCAGGTTTATCCAATACCCAGTTAGATACACCCTATCGGGATGGCGGCTGGACCGTTCGGCAAGTAGTACACCATGTTGCCGATAGCCACATGAATGCCTACATCCGGGTGAAATGGATGCTTACTGAAGAAACTCCGGTGATCAAAGCCTATAATGAAAAGTTGTGGGCCGAAACAGGCGAAACAGCCGCTGACCCTGTCCTATCCATTTCATTAATCAAAGCGCTTCATGCAAAATGGGTTGCGCTTTTAAATACACTTGCTCCGGATCAGTTACAAAAACAATTTATCCATCCAGATACCAGCAAGCACGTTGTTCTTCACAATCTCATTGGCATGTATGCATGGCATGGCGATCATCACCTCGCTCACATTATTGAATTGAAAAAACGTATGCATTGGTAGCTATGGAACCGTATAAGGCTCCTACCCTCCTCTTTGGAAGTCATCTCGAAACGATATACCCTTCCTTATTCCGAAAAGTAGCGGGAGTAATCTATGAGCGCGAACGAATCACTACACCCGACCATGATTTTCTGGACCTGGACTGGATGCGTCAAGGGTCAAAAAAATTAGTGATTATTTCACATGGATTAGAAGGGAGCAGCGATCGGGCTTATGTGCGCGGGATGGCCAGGATTTTTTTTAATCATGGCTTTGATGTGCTTGCCTGGAACTACCGCGGCTGCAGCGGAGAGATGAATCTAAAAATCCGGTTTTATCATAGTGGCGCCACCGATGATCTTGATTTTACCATCCGTCACGCAGCATCCTTAGGGTATGATGAAATTAACCTGATCGGCTTTAGCCTGGGTGGAAACCTCACCTTGAAATTCCTTGGCGAAAAAGGAGAATCACTGAATCCAATAATAAAGAAGGCAGCAACATTCTCAGTACCGCTTAATCTGAAAACGAGTTGCGAGAAAATTTCATCACCCTCCAACTGGATTTACTCACAACGATTTCTAAAAAGCTTAAAGAAGAAAGTGATTGATAAATCAATACTAATCCCAGAAATCAACACTAAACCACTGGATCGGATCAAAACGCTACTTGAATTTGATAATGTCTATACGGCTCCGTTACATGGTTTCCGTGATGCCGTTGATTATTACGAACAATGT
>DAOOCD010000427.1:0-1940 GCA_035408225.1 Cyclobacteriaceae bacterium
AGGCCCAGTAAGAATTTCGCTTTTAAGATTCTCCTGCAAGCATCATCAATTTGTTTTTCCGTGATCTTTCCTTCCTGCACAGATTTACCCAATGTGTTTAGCAATCCTTCACTCACCATATCCATATCAAGCCCGGCTTCCAGTGCGTTGGCCGCTACGGTTTGAATATCACCAATGCCATGAGTGACCATTTCGTTAACAGCCGTGTAATCAGAAACTACGAACCCGTTGAAGCCCCACTGGTTACGTAATACCTCTGTAAGCAACCACTTATTGGCGGTTGCCGGAATTCCATCAACCTCATTAAAGGAGGCCATGATGCTCCCAGCTCCGGCATCCACGGCTGCTTTATAAGGTGGAAAATAGTCATTGTACATTCGCTGGTGACTCATATCAACAGTATTGTAATCACGGCCTGCTTCCGATGCACCATACAGTGCATAGTGCTTTACACACGACATGATTGTATTGTTAGCTGAAAGGTCATTACCCTGATAGCCTCGTACCATAGCTTTAGCAATCTCAGAACCGAGATAGGGATCCTCTCCGTTTCCTTCTGAAACCCGACCCCAACGCGGGTCGCGGGAAATATCAACCATAGGTGAAAATGTCCAGTTGATTCCATCGGCACTGGCTTCGGTTGCAGCAATGCGGGCGCTGCGCTCAATTAAGTTTATGTCCCAGCTACAACTTAAACCCAATGGAATCGGAAACACAGATTCATATCCGTGTATTACATCCATCCCAAAGATCAAGGGTATTTTAAGTCGGCTTTTCTCAACCGCTATCTTCTGCATAGCTCTTATGTTGGCAACTGTTTTTATATTAAAGAGTCCACCTGCGTTACCTTGCTCAATTTTTTTTGCGATGTCTGAGCTCTCAACCGAACCTGTAACAAAGGCCCCGGCTGAAGGGAGATTGAGTTGCCCGATTTTTTCTTCGAGTGTCATCAGACTCATTACGGAATCTACCCGGGCATCAATACTGGATTGCTTGCTTTGAGGAACCTGACTGCAGGATACTACCAGTATCAGAACAGCTAAACCAACCAACGTTTTCATTTTATATAGTTTAATAAACAAAATTCAATTTCGCTGTTGCGCTTTGTACTTCCGGGGCCGACATAAATAAATTCCATAACATACCTGTGCGATGGTTTTCAATCATCACGATTGTCGGTCCCTGGTCAATAGCTAAATAGGAACTGGCAACCCAACCGCTTGAGAGATTAAATGAATCATAAAATCCGTATGGCCCCCACAATTTATCGCCTAACGTATAATAGAAAAACCTTAAAGCCATCATGGACTCGTCTGGTGTGTATGGCAAGGACGACAATGCAGCGGTTGGCGTAATAACCCCATTATCATTAGCTGGAGAATGAGCACCATAACCACTTTGATTATCACTTGACGTCAACCCCCAGCATTGTTCACCATACCCAGCATAGTTTTTAGGATTGGCAACGCAATATGCCCTGTTGATTAATGTTGCATTAACATTCTGTTCCCAATAGTCGGCATAATCGTCTGAAAAATGTGGATCTAATCCCAGGTAAGAATAATGTACCCAGAATAACGGAAATAATCCTCCAAGTTTTAGATTGATTCCATAGTAGGTGTTGTTTTGCACACTATTTCCGTTACGGGCAAAACCATTGGTATACACAATTTTGGGAATACCATGGGTGGGAGAAGCAGCCGCGAGGAAGTAGGTGATTTGCTGTTCAAAATATCCGTACATAGCAAAGTTCAAATCCCAAGTATAGTTTGGCGACCAGTGCCAATATAGAACATTCTCATTATTTTTTCTATACCAATCCCACTCCACCTCTTCCCACATAGTCGTGATTCGGTTAATCAGATTATTCCCGACTGTATCGGCAGGCTGCAAGTATTGGCGCAATGTTATAAGACCTTGAATCAAGAAAGAAGTCTCAA
>DAOOCD010000428.1:0-1923 GCA_035408225.1 Cyclobacteriaceae bacterium
CCTCATTAAGTTCAATGGTAATGTTAAGTTGCTTGGCAGAAGTAAGTTCAAGATAAGGTGATATCCAGTTTTCATAACTCACATACGAACAATTTAAATAATGACGGCCTACCGGAACCTTATCTAAAGTAAATCGGCCCTCTTGATCACTTACTGTGCCTATGATTGATGCCTTATCATTGTTAAGAGTTATGAACACATTCGCGCCCGGAAGTGGCTGCCGGCTTGCTTTATCCAGCACGGTGCCGCTAATTCGTTGCGTAGGTGTTTGAGCGGAGACACTAACCTGACCACAAAAGAGTATTGCTAACAATAACCAGCAACCGGAATTCTTCATGAAACGGAGTGATTGGTGTTTAATTCAATTTCTCAATCGGCTCACGAACTCCAAACATGGTGCGGTAATACTTCAGGTTCCCATTCGTATCTTTCTCAATTTCAAACTGGAGATCATACCGCCCATTGTGAAATATTTTTGTCTCCGACTCCGGCTTCAATTCCATATTTCCATAAACCTTCAATACGTTCTTATCTCTGTCGATAGTAAACTTATTCCCTCTTAATGTGTAAGTACCAGCAAACGCATGGAGTTTTGTCGAATCAAGTTCAGTAGCCTTATGCTCATAGGGCATTGCAATCGGTTTATTGAAAAAGATATTGGTCAATGTGGCCTGGATGGCGGTCGCTGCTGACTCATTATTTGAGAGGATAATAAGAGTCAGGTCATCATCAACATACCTTGCCAGGTTGGTACCATAGCCAGGCCAGCCACCGGCATGGGAAACGTAGTTTCCAAACTGATTCTTACCAACAAATACACCATAGCCATAAAAGCCCTCGTTCACCGAGTCCACTAACGCATGGTGCGTTTGCATTTCACTTACTGTTCGATCGCTCAAAATAGTGTGATTGAATAAACTCCGATCCCATTTTAGTAAATCAGCTGTAGTTGAATTGATAATTCCATCACCCTGAATACCGTCCAGATAGTAGACGAATTTATAATCAGGTAATGAATCAGGTAGCATAAAGCGGTTCAGGCTATCCGACCAAACATATCCATACGCATAGTTATCAATCTTCTCGCCACTTCGTCTTGAATTGTAAACACGTGTGTGCTTCATTCCAAGGGGCTGAAAGAAATGCTGTGCCATAAATTCTTTGAATGTCTGCCCCGAAACTTTTTCAATCGTGCTGGCCAGAATCGCAAACGCTGTGTTGCTGTACTCCCACCTTTCACCGGGTTTAAAATGAATGGGTGGTTTTTCTTTTGCAAGGAAGGCAATCATGTCATGATTAAAAGCAATTTTGTTACGATCCCAGGTTTTGTTCATGGCAGCCTCATAATCCGGAAGACCGGAGGTATGGGTAAGCATATGATGAAGGGTAATGTTTGTGTAAGGCAATTCAGGAAAATAGTGTCGCAGTGAATCAGTAAGACTCAGTTTGTTCATTTGCTGCAATAGCAAAATGCCAGCAGCTGTAAATTGTTTACTCACCGATGCCAGTTCGAAAATGGAAGAATCGTTGAGTGGCGATTGGGTATCGTAGTTTGCAAGGCCAACCGATTTCTTGTAAATCACCTTTCCCTTCTCGGCTACAAGCACATTTCCATTGAAGTTAAAAAACGTTGCCTGTCCTTGCAGAAATTCATCCATGGTTTGGATTCCGGGATCAGGCTTTTCCTGTTGACAAGACAAAAGCACAAAGGCTCCAATAATAAGAAGGGTTTTCATAGGCAAGGATTTGAGGTAGAACTAAGATAGGAATAAGATGGCAGATAAAATAGTACTTCAGATTGCATCCAGAGACCTGCTAATTAGCAGTTCAACAAATTGAGCTTTTGATCGAATCGAACTTATTCTTTAAATTTAAATAAAGACCAAAGCAATGAAATATCTATTTATCATCCTCCTGTTTGTT
>DAOOCD010000429.1:0-1923 GCA_035408225.1 Cyclobacteriaceae bacterium
CCATTTTCTGGATTTCTTTGCCAACGATCTCAAAGCGGAGCAGCGTTTTGATGGGATGAAACCCCTGGTTGCCGGCAGCTCCCGGATTTACATACAACATGTTTTTGCAGGCCGGATCTTTTTTTACCCGAAGAATGTGCGAGTGGCCACAAATAAAAATATCAGGTACTTTATCTTTTAAGATCTTCTTTACCCGTGGATTATAATTTGGTGGCGCCCCGCCAATGTGAGTCATCCAGATAGTGAGGCCTTCGCAGGTGAACCAGAGATCTTCCGGGAAACGAACCTGCATGTCTTTATCATCGATGTTCCCATACACGGCCCGCAGGGATTTGATTTTTTCCAGTTCATCGGCTACCATCCTGTCCCCAATGTCACCAGCATGCCAGATTTCATCGCAGTCTTTTAAGTAGGTGAGAAGCTTAGGATCGAGGTAACTATGGGTATCAGAGAGAAGGCCAATCTTCATGATTGAAAATTAATCAATCTGAAGAAATAACCTTCTCGTCCAAAAAGTCAAAGAAATTAACCTGGAATTTTCATTAGAAAAGCACATACGCGGCAATTAGTTTACGAATACCGTTACCGTCTGTATTGTCAGGGTTAACCCCGACATTGAAAATGAAGAAACGCTTACTTTATTATGCATAATGCAACTCCTTCATTTTCATTTGTCGGCACGCAGTGCAAAAAAGTCGATCGACTTTTTTGGGTTAATTCCCTAACTGATTCCAATTGATTAACGCATTCCAAACCAATGGCGCGTCATGGTGATTTAAGAAACGGTGCAACGGATCAAATGTAAACGCAATAATTCTTCCTGAGCCTTGCGGCACATTGAAAATTCCACCATGCCCGATGATGGTTTGTTCATTTCTCACCATTCCTGATAGCACATAAGGTGGATCTTTCTTTTCATCTTTTTTCTCCTTCGTTACTTTTCTGTCGGGCATACCCATAATCGGCCCTGTGTATTCAACTTCATCCTTCAAAAGCTTTGTGCCGTATTGCAGCACCATCATATCGCGATTGTATTTGTCTACCTGGTAAAGCGGACCATTGCCTCTGAACACGTGAAATAATTCGGGATAGCCGTATAATAAAGGGCTGCTTGATTTACGCGCTTTTACCTGTACAAATGATCCCGGGTGAAAAAGGCCTTGCGCCTGATAGGATTCCAGTTCGCGGGCGATTCCCGTTTCGGCAACCATCTTGGTGGAATTATCCAGAGTAATCAACACTCCACCGCCATCCACGAATAATTGCAATTGATGCATGCCGTCCAGTCCAGGGCCTCCCGTCATATCATTGGTTGCATCAGGCATTCCGTGCGAAGGATACTCGGCTGTCTTTGTGTAGGGCATCGGACCATACTTTGAATCAATTCCATAAATGAAATCACTGGCTTCTCCACTCATACGAGGCACCAGGATTACGTCAAATTTCTTTCGCAACCCACCTGCTTTCAAATCATCTTTATCAATGGAGGTGTATGGAATGCCTCGTTGTTCAAATGTAAATCTCGACCAGCCTTCATCCTGCGTGCTAAACCAACTATGGTAAATGGCTACGCGTGGCAAAATTACTTCATGCTGCTTTCCTGTTGGTGCTGTTGAAGTAGCCATTAAATCTAACGCAAACTGACTTCCGATCTGATCCGCCTGCGCTTTGGTGATATCTTTAAAGATGACAGATCCTGCTGGGAGCGTATCGCTGCTTACAATTTGTTGTTCATCAATCACAACCACCTTTGCTTTGCTATTCTGCGATTTGATCCAATACATTGCAGACAGTACGGAGTTTTGAGCTTTGTATTTTAAAATATAATTAGTTCCGCTTCCGGCTACTTCGCCACTATATTTTACCTCTTGGGTAATAAGCTTCAAATCACTAAGGTTATACTTCAATGAATCTTGTGATTTC
>DAOOCD010000430.1:0-1912 GCA_035408225.1 Cyclobacteriaceae bacterium
TCTTCTATAAATCCGTCTTCATTTTTCACAACTTTATTGAGAGCTTCCCGCAACGGATAAACTACTTTACGGAGGTAGATAAACTCTTTACGAAGTTTTTGAATCCGTTGAAAATCCACAACGGTAGGATTACTCGAGATGCTTTCTTCAATTACCTCCACCTGATGTCCAATGTTTTCCAACACGGAGTAATAACTATCAACAATAGTATCGATTAACCGATAGAGCAAATAGTCAGCACCGCGTTTGCGAATTATGTTGGTGTCTTGTTTAATCCGGTTACGAAGACTGTTGAAGATGTCGCCTTCCTTTTCCTGAAAGGAAAGAACATAATTTTTGCCCAGGACAAAGCTGATGTGCTCGTAGTCTATATTGTTTTGCCCATCAATACGATAGAGCATCTTTAACGTAAAGAAAAGGTGCTTTTCATATTCATCGGCCTTGGGCTGGTGATCCGTATTCAGGATATCTTCTGTCAGCAAATAATGCAGATCAAATTTCTTGCTGATTTTTTTTATTAGCTCTCCATCGGATAACCCGTCAACATTAATCCAGTTAATCAATTTGAGATTACATTGCTCCAGAAGTTCATCAATGGGCAAATTTTCGCGAGAGCTAAAGGTAGTTTCATCGTATGAAATTAATTCCAGAATAACCTTTTCTCCATGGGCTGTATGTGAATGCTCGGTCAATTGTTCATTCAATTGTTTGATTACTGCCTTTCTTTTTGACTTGTTGTTCATGGTTAGAAGGTATTTACCTGTTAATTAATATCCTGCCGGGATACCCAAATTCAATATGCTCTTTATGAAATTGATCTTGAATGGATTTGAGAACATCGCACTTCAAATCAAAAGCGTTGGTTGGGTTGGACGCCCACACATAGCCACGTAGTTGAATGCCGAAATCCGCATAAGAAATTACTCGTACCATTACAGGTTGTTCCCCTTTAGTAAGTTCTTCAGGCGAGCGGTTGTCTATACAAAGTGAATGTTTGAGACCTTCTTGCTGGATAATATCCATTGCCCGATCAAGGTTGGCGCTAAAGGCAACGGGGATATCAAGAAACACACAGATCTTTTCATCCGTAAGGGTTGAATTAATGATCGTCTCGTTACTGATCACACTATTGGGAATAACAATGCGTCTGTTTTCAAAATCCTTAATTACAGTGTGGCGGAGCGTTATATCTTCTACATCGCCCGTATAGAGTTGACCTATTTTTACCCGATCGCCAACGCTGAAAGGCTTGAAAATAACAAGAAAAAACCCGCTAATAATGTTTGAAAAGGCTGACTGTGACGCAAAGCCTACAATGGCCGCCAGCACGCCTGCACCGGTTAGCAAAGTGGTTCCTACTGCCCGAAAGGCGGGAATGGATCTAAAGATAACAATGGCAGCAATCAGGTAAACGATAAAATCAACTGCATTCTTGAAGAAATTGTAACGGGTGGGGTCAACTTTAAGCTTTTGAGCTGCCGCCTTAAAGAACCGACCTATCAAAAATCGAAGCAGACGGGAGACCAAAAAGGCAACCGCCAATACAATTAAGGCAAAGACTACCTGCTCCCATTTCTTGTCCATCATGTTCACGGTTTCGAAAATAGCAATTAGTTAACAGTCGGGGGCCATACAAAAGAGATTTTTGAAAAGTTGCCCATCCCCAACTATTTCATATTTACTATTCGGGTGATTGCTTATTATTGCAGTTCATGACCAGAACCCTGGAAAGCATTAAGGCCCCGGTGGCCAAAGAGATGGAAGAGTTTGAACAAAAGTTCAGGGCTTCCATGAAAACCCGTGTTCTCTTGCTTGATAAAATCATGTCCTACATAGTGAAGCGCAAAGGCAAGCAGATGCGACCCCTTTTTGTGTTTTTGAGTGCGGGTGCTACGGGTACAATTAATGAATC
>DAOOCD010000431.1:0-1824 GCA_035408225.1 Cyclobacteriaceae bacterium
ATGCCTCCAGCAATTGAAACTCTGTACTTTCATCATACCGGTTGGAGAGTATGGATTTGAACTGGGTAAGCTCCATTTGAATTTCTTCAATGAGTTGCCCCATCCGGTACATGATCCGGCCATCACTGCGATACATACTTTGACGGGTCATTTCTGAGAAAGAGAGAAGACCACCCGTTAGCAGATCAAGTAATGAAACTGCATGACGGATTCCACCGGGCTCCACAGCTGCTATCCTCCGTTTCACATTTTCAATCTCATCGATAATGCGCCAGCTATCAACCGTCCACCGGTCGCGGGCAGCATACATCGACTTCAATAAATTATTTAAGGTAAAGAGAATACTACCGGCCCGATCTGCATTACAAATTAGCTGGTGGATTTCAAGCAACGGATTTTTCATTTCTTCCTCAGCATACTCAACAAACCCAGGATAAGTATCGGTAAGATGAGTAGTTGTTTGCAGTAATACTTTGATCGACTCAGATTCGTTTCCACTATTCAGATAACCCTTCTGGGTTATGTTTCTCAATACGTTTCGGATAAAGCGAGAAGTTCGTATAACCCGTTGCGTGTATCGACCTACCCAAAATAAATTTTCAGCGGTGCGACTGGGCAGCACCGCTTTGCGTTTCATATCAGGTGCCTGATGGATTATGTTCGGAGCGCCAGGTCGTGTCGTTGATTCTACCCAGGTGTCTTTTGAAATTCCACCATCCTGATTAGAAACCAAAAAACTTCCTTTCTCAGGAGAACATCGGGTTAGTCCGCCCCGCATCATTTCATACCCCTCTTTGCCGGCAACCAAATAAGAGCGAAGAACAGAGTACCGTGGCTCCAGTTTCTCTTTTGTGTAGACGGGTGTCGTTGAGAAATGAACTTCTTCCTGGCCGACAAAGCGCGTGGGTTCAAATTTTATCTTCTGTATTAATTCTTCTTTTTGCACACGTGTAAGCTGACTGCCCATCACCGTTTTGAAATTGCCCATGCGCACGATGTCTTTGATCACAAGGGTATCAATATTGGCAATCACATGATCCATTTCTTTTTTCTGGCCGCACCACCACGTGGCAATCATGGGAATGAGGGGATCTTCATTTAGAAAATAGCGGAACGCTCCATGCAGGAATGCCATCAACCCGGTGTTTTCAAGAATGCTGCTGCCGAGGGGGTTGGCTACTGAAACATTTCCTTTGCGCACGGCCTGTAACAATCCTGGTATACCCAGTTGAGAATCTTCTCGCAGTTCGAGTGGATCGCAAAAGGTATCATCGACTCTGCGCAAAATAACATCGACCTTTTCAAGTCCTTCTACTGTTTTAATCCAGACAAAACTATCGCGCATGATCAGGTCTTCGCCTTGCACAAGTGTAATACCCAGGTAGGAAGCCAAAAAAGCATGTTCAAAATAGGTTTCGTTGCGCGGGCCTGGCGTTAGCAATACAATGCGTGGATGTGTTTTACCTTGTGGGGCTAGCAGAATTAGGGTCTGCATCAGGCTATTAAAAAATCCGCCAAGTTTGGCAACCTGATGATGTTGGAATAATTCAGGAATTACCCTGCTTAACGCACTGCGGTTTTCCAGCGCATAACCCATACCCGAAGGAGCCTGCGCACGATCTTTTATAACCCACACTTTTCCATCGGGCCCACGCGAGAGATCTGCCGAGTAGAGGGGCAGTTGATAGTCGCCTGGTAATCTTATTTTATCACAGGCGCGTAGAAATCCAGGATGTGAATAAATCAGTTCGGGCGGAATGATACCTTTTTTAAGCAACACCCGGTCACCATAAAGATCTTCCAACAGTTTATTGAGTACGAAAG
>DAOOCD010000432.1:0-1779 GCA_035408225.1 Cyclobacteriaceae bacterium
CGGTCATTGTTGAGCAAAGGTGCCAGCCTTCTCCGAATTCCAAGGTTATGTTTGGTATGTGGATCGGTAGCATAAGCCTTAAAGAGATAATCCTTTTCTTCTTCAGTAACCATTTCCAGCCCAATCTCATCGTGGTTTCGCAAGAAAAGGGCCCATTGACTATTGGGAGGTGTTGAGGGTGTTTGCTCTAAAATATCAATGATGGGGTAAGCATCCTCTGTTCTCAATCCAAGATACAAACGGGGCATGAGCGGGTAATGGAAGTTCATATGACACTCCTGCCCTTCACCAAAATACTCTGCAGCATCTTCCGGCCATAAGTTTGCCTCTGCAATCAGGATTCGCTCATCATAATGTTTATCGATATGGCTGCGCAGACGCTTTAAAAAAGCATGGGTCTGTGGTAGGTTTTCGCAATTGGTACCCTCTTCTTCAAATAAGAATGGCACGGATGGAAGTCGAAACCCATCCACTCCCATTTTGAGCCAGAAGTCCACAACTTTGATCATCTCTAGTTGAACTTCGGAATTATCGAAGTTTAACTCAGGCTGATGGCGGTAAAACCGATGCCAGAAATATGCTTTCGCTTCATTATCCCACGACCAGTTACTTGACTCTTCATCTGAAAACATGATGCGAGCTTCCTTATATTTTTCAGGAGTATCGCTCCACACATAATAGTCTTTGTATCGTGAGCCAGATCGGGCTCTACGCGATTTCTGAAACCATGGGTGTTGATCAGATGTATGGTTAAGTATTAATTCAGTGATCACGCGGATGTTTCTATTATGCGCCTCTTTAAGAAACTGTTTAAAATCAGACAGCGTACCGTAATCAGGATGGATATCACAATGTTCCGTTACATCAAAACCATCATCTTTGAGCGGTGATGGAAAAAATGGCAATAACCATATCGTATTGATTCCAAGATCTTCCAGATAGTCAAGTTTATGAATCAGTCCCTGGAAATCACCTATACCATCTCCATTGCTATCGTAAAAGGCGCGAACACTTACCTCATAGATAATCGCGTCTTTAAACCAGAGGGGTTCCGTATTTTTTGAAGATGGGGCCATGCGTTACATGTTTGACTCGTGAATTTCCAATTTAAATAAATGAAAGGGCATTTTATTCGGACTAAGATCAACAAAATTCCACTCCTGGGTCCAGGTGTAATGTTCATCTGTAATCAGATCATGAAGCTTTATATTCACCTTGTCCGTTAATTTCAATCGCTCTTTAGGCAACTGGACATATCCGCTTTGACCCCGGTTGGTATCGAGGTTAGCAACTACCAGAATTATGTTCGACAAGTCGTCAGTTGTTTTAATAAAGGCAATGATCTGATTATTCTCAATAGGACAAAACTGTACGTTCCAGGTAGACTGAAGTGCTGCATTCTCTTTTCGGATTTTATTGAGCAGACTCATTATATCTGTCATCCGATTGGTGCGCTTCCAGTCATAATTCCGGAGCTCGTACTTTTCTGAATTGTAGTATTCTTCTCTGCCTTCAACAGGTGTATTCTCATAGAATTCGTACGATGGTCCGTATACCCCGTAATTGGAAGATAACGTAGCGGCCAAAGCATAGCGAAGTATAAAACTATTATCGCCTTGATTTTGCAAATGATACGGTAAAATATCAGGAGTATTTGGCCAGAAGTTGGGCCGGAAGTAGTTACGGGAAGGTCCGTATACCAAATCATTTACATACTCAATCAACTCTTGCTTGGAAACACGCCACGTAAAATAAGTATACGATTGGGTAAAGCCTACT
>DAOOCD010000433.1:0-1755 GCA_035408225.1 Cyclobacteriaceae bacterium
TCCGGGTGAGCCGAACCTGGTTGCACACGGCACAAACATGATCCTTCTTTTCATGGAGGTAGGTTAACAACGAGCTGATAATCTGTTCCGGATTATTATTTGCGATCTCCTTTAACAGGAAAAATTTGAAGCGCAAACGCTGGGTTAACAGATTTGAAAAAGAAAAATGAATGCGGGGTTCATCCACCAACAACTTATGAAAGGCCTCTTTCGGAAGCCTCAATATAATTGATGACTTGTTGGCAATGGCCGTTGCGGCATAAACACCAGCATCAAACAAAGGAAGTTCTCCAATGGATTCGCCCTTTTCCACAAGGGTTTGCAGATACTCGTCACCTTCCTTATTAAAATTAACCCACCGGATTTGCCCTCGTACAATCTGGTAGTAGAAATCACACCGGGCTCCTTCCTTGAAAAGAATTTCATCAGGAGCTAGCTTTTTATATGTAGCTCCGCGGGTGAGTAAAATACTTGTGTCAATCATTCTGTTACTTACAAATGGTTCTCGTCACTTTAGGTTCTATGTTGATACCAAACTTTTTAGCCTGTTCCAGATCAAGACACGCTTCCTTTTTTTTACCCAACCGATGGTAGGTTAATCCCCGATTGTAATAAGCCAATCCATATTCCGGAAAGTAAGTAATGGCTACCGTATAATCTTCAATCGCTTCCGGTAGCCGGTTTAGTTTCACCAATGCATTTCCATGATTCAGCCAACCTTTTTCGTAATCCTGCTTTAGGGTAATTACTTGCTGATAGTCCGCCATAGCGCCATTTATATCTTTACTTTGTTCTTTGATAATTCCTCTATTGAGCCAGTAGTCCGGATCGCTAGGTTCAAGCCGAATCGCTTCATTATAGTCTGCGAGTGCGCCCTTTAGATTGCCTGCCTCTTTGCGTACCAGGCCACGTTCGGCATAGGAGTGAGGCTGCTTTGGATTTTTCTCGATAGCTTCTGTAAGTAACCTTTCAGTCTCATCTTTATTGCTTTTCGATTTATTCAATACCGCAAGGTTGTGTCGCACCAGGCTACTCTCCGGATTTAATACAAGGGCCTTTTCAAAATCCAGAATTGCTTTCGCGGAGTCACCAGCATGTAACTTCGCTATTCCACGGTTAAGATAGTAATCAGGATCTTTCGGATGTAAGTGGATGGCTGAGTCAAAGTAGAAATCAGCTTGCCCATAATTCTTCAACTTCGTTTCAATAAGACCGAGGTAATTGAGTGCAGTGGCAGTCAGATCATGGTGAGCAGTAAATGCTCTGGTCTCACCATCGGCAGATTGATCAGTTTGGAAATATACGGTGTTGGTTTCACCACCTTGCGGCATGGAGAGTAGTTTTAAAAAATCTTCCTTGGCCATCGCCCATTGCCCATAATCATATCGCCCAACAGCCCGGCTAAATAGGGCCTCCTTGTCTTCAGGTTTGGATTCGAGGTAGATGCTATAATCGTTGAGCGCCCCTTGTTTGTCGCCCAGGCTTTCCCGCGTTAGCGCGCGCGAGTAGTAGGCATCGTAATAATAAGGGTTAAGCCGCAGGCATTCATTGAAATGGGCAAGGGCTGTTTTATATGATTTGTTTTTAAGGGCCTCTTCGCCTTTCTCAAAGTAAGTGGCAGCCGATCGTGACTGGGCTGAACCCATTAAGGAAATAAGCCCGAGGCAAACTACTAAAACGTACATCCTTAAAGCCATTCTTAAAGTTCGGGATAAAAGGTCAAATCTAAAAGAACGAACAAGGTCTCAAGAAATG
>DAOOCD010000434.1:0-1734 GCA_035408225.1 Cyclobacteriaceae bacterium
ACTTCGTGAAAAAGAATAATAAGAACCACCAAGGCAAAGAAGAAGTACGAACCGGAAATCATGTATGAGTCCCAGGTTTCTATAAAAGAGGTAGCATTTTCCATAAGTCAGAGCATTTAGGGTACTAAGTAATTGCAGTAATTTGGCAATAATTACGACCACTTTCAATGATATTGCATAGAATTTTAGTTGGTTTCTTACAGTTTATCAATCAGGCTGCCATTGGCATTCGTTGAACTTTTACACACTGTTGAATCGTTATAAAATCATGGCAGTCCTTAAAAATGCTTTTTTTGATCTGGCCCTATCCCAGGCAGCCCGGTTGGTCGGAAGACCTGCCCGAATGGTCAGGCTGCTGGGTCAACTTGCATTGAGGATTAAAACAGTCAACTGGAAGTCGGTAAACGGGTCAATAATTAAGGAGAAATTTATGTTACTTGGTCGGCTGCTTCGGGCTCATGTAAAAGGACAATACCGGGTGCAGTCTTTTCGGTTTTTGTTGATTTTGGTTGCCGCTGTGATCTATTTTCTAAACCCTCTCGATCTGGTACCCGATTTTATAATTGGCATTGGATTAACCGATGATCTGGCTGTAGTTACCTGGGTATTTCAGGCGGCTGCCAGTGAATTGGATGCCTTTATGAAATGGGAGAAAAGCATTTTGGCCGATCGACTCGTTTAATCAAAATACACATTAAATCTTCTGCGATACTTATGTCTCTGGGTTCATTTGGAGTAGCCGGTGACAACCTCATCTCAGTTTAATTTGAATAAACTGATTCAATCGCCTCGCGTGCAATCCGCTCATCTTCTTCCTCTGAAAGACCGCTCACACCAATCCCCCCTATCACCTTCCCGTGTTGAACAATATGCAAACCACCACCAAAACCCGTAATCCGGCTATCGGTCCAGTAGCCCTGCTCGCGCTTATCGTTGCGCATGAATTCACCCTGAGCCCGGGTAGATTTACAATCGCGGGCACTTGTATAAGCTTTGCTTTGTGCAATCTGCGCGGAGGCGGGATTGGCACCATCCATACGCAGGAATGAAATGAGTTCACCTTCCGGACCCGTTACCGCTACGGCAATATGCTTGTTGATTTTTTTCGCTAACTCAACTGCCTTATTAATAAGTCTAAGGGCTTCGTCAGCACTTACTTTTCCAAACTCATACATAGGATAGCCTTATCAAATCTTACTGACTCATTTCGTTAACATAACAGATTTGTCATTCATGATCACTTCCAACGGTTCGCCATGTTCCAGAATGGCCTCTATTTTACCGCTGCTGATCTTCACTTTAATCACCCGATCCCTGAACTCTAACCGGAATGAATATGATTTCCATTGATCCGGAATGAATGGGTTGAAATGCAATTTCCCATCACGCACACGCATGCCTCCAAAACCTTTAACCACACTCATCCAGGTACCCGCCATAGAAGTAATGTGGCAACCTTCTTCTGTATCATTGTTATAATCGTCAATATCAAGACGGGCCGTGCGCAGATAAAATTCATAGGCTTGCTCTTTATACCCCAGTTTGCTGGCAAGTATCACGTGAACGCACGGTGACAATGATGATTCATGCACGGTCATAGGCTCGTAGAAATCAAAATTCCTGCGAATGGTATCCAGATCAAAATCATCTTCAAATAAAAATATCCCTTGCAATACATCAGCCTGCTTGATAAAGCATGATCGCAGAATTCTATCCCATGACCATTTCTGATTC
>DAOOCD010000435.1:0-1720 GCA_035408225.1 Cyclobacteriaceae bacterium
TACAGCGTACTCGCATTTAGCGGGCAACAAAAATAAAATCGCTGCCTGGGGCATTGTCTTATCTTTACTTAACCAGGAAAAGGAAATCACTACCCGGAGCATTATCTCCAAACTCGCCTAACCGGGGCGGGTTCTTTAACTTTTCCACATAACTGAAAATCTCTTGTATGGTAAGAATACCATCCTTACCGCCTTGCGAGTCCAAGGCGGACAGAAAACTTTTTGCAAAAGGCGAATGCTGGCCTTTGATTCCATCTGATACGTAGGTCTTACCACCCGATGTCAGATACTTGCGCGTTTTGTAAGTGAGTTTGCGGGTCAAAAATTCTGCCTGCGACTGTTCACGATATACTTCATCATCTTGTCCGCGGGCCGAAGCAAGAGCTGCATCAAAAGTACCTCCAAAACAAACATCCATAGCCAGGAATATATGTTCGCATGGAACGTTGTTAATGATTGATCGCAATCTATTATGAGAAAGGTAAGTTGTTTTACCTTCATCGTTTAGCATTGATTCTTTAGTTACCACAAAGCCTTCACCAAAAGTCTGGTCATAGGTACCGTGACCAGCAAAGAAGATGAATAATTGATCCAACGGTTTGTATTGTTTCTCACCGTACTCACGAAGCTTCTTCAGGATCTCTGCCTGGGTAGCATTTTCAACAATTTCTACTTTAAACTTATAGACCTTCTGTAGCTCTTCTGCAATTGTGCGTGAATCAAATACCGGGTTAACAAGGTCACTCCAGTTATCATAGTCGTCTGTTGCAAATACAAGACCGTAATCGGTGCGCTCCAGTTTACTTGCATCGGCAAGGGAAGTAGCGCCCACTACTATTTTGCGCCAGCTTGATGTTTTTACCCCTTCCTTATTTTCAGCAATGATTTCCACTACATTGTCGCCATCCATTAGCGTCAGGTTTTTTTCAATTTCCGTGTGCAGGGTTTCGCCTTCTTTTGGTTGAACTGCCAGTGAGCCCCGACTTGCTGTCTCGAGGGTTTGCTTGATGCTTATCGTAACATTCTTAAGCGGACTCGAACTCTCAACCTGAAATTTGATTTTGAACTTGGCATCCTGAACGTAGCTGGTTTCGGGGATTGGAATAGCCCAGTTGATTACGGGGACAGTTGTAGTAACCAAGTTAGAGGGGTCGCTGAAATCAACTTCAAATTCGCTGGACCGGCTCGAAACATTCTGTGCCTGCATGGTTGAGAGCACACCTGTAATCAGCAGCAGGGTCAACACGATTTTAGTTTGCATTTTCATGATTCCTTAATTTTTTATTTCAAACCTGTTCGCTTCTATTATTAATTAGATCCCGGAAGTGGTGGAGTACTGATTTCTGTTATTATTGTTTGATTGGATTTTTCATTACCACCACTACTGCCCGCCAGAAATGCAACTCCGCCTGCCATGGCTACTATGGGAATAATTTTAACCACCATAGGCACCTTTGGCTTCACCTGGAAATACTCTGAATAAACAATTTCATCGGTCTTCTTCGAGTCTGTTATCTTCAGGCGATAGTCCTTTCCGGGTTTTACTTTCGAACCAATCGACAAAGAATAGGCTCCATTGTTCGGGTGGTTGAGTTCTCCGCTTACACGTTGCGACCCTTTGTATAACTCTACGTGAACCGGATTCGTATTCCCTGGCCTCCACGCAACATCATAATTCTTTCCGCGCTTGTAAATTTTATTGGCGTCAAAGTTTTTAAGC
>DAOOCD010000436.1:0-1567 GCA_035408225.1 Cyclobacteriaceae bacterium
CACAGCCTGCATAGCCGAAGCGGTAGGTTTAACATCAACACTCTGAAAAACAGCCATCAGGTGCAGAAATTTATCTTGCAATCCCACAATAGTTTCCAGCTGTAAAGGAACTTCGGAAATGCTACCATACATCACATCTGGATTGTCGGGTGTTCCTGATCCGAGTAAAGCAAGCACTTGCTCCTTTTTACCTTTGGCCCATTTCGTTTTCGTATCATTCAGTTTTTTATCAATGGCCTCCCGGATTGTCTGAAGTTCCTGATACGATTTGTAGCAAGCCAATGAATAATCTGTCTGTAATTGTAAATCACCTTCGCTGGTCGTTACCCGGGGATCAAGATTAATAGTTATCGGATGCTCTAACGCTACGCCATCAACTGTTAAGCGAACTGTATAAGCACCCGGATGTACAAGCGGACCCTGCGGACCGGTAGGCGTATTTTTATACACCGCAGCAATGGAAAGCTGACGTTGTGCTCCTTGAGGTTCTGTATAGCGCAAGTCCCACACAAAGCGATGATGCCCTGATGAAGCAGAAAGAGTTTGTTGTGGTCGGATCCAGTACATCGGATATTGTACCGAAAGTGAATCTACCCGCTCAGGTTTGTCTTTACTACTGTATTGTCGAACAACCTCACCGCTCTTTGTTAAGATTTCAAGACGAACCTCCCCTGCAGTCTGACCTAAATAATAATCCAGAATAGCGCCATCCGGAGGATTTTGTCCGGCAGGCTCTTCGGGTGGCAAAGGAGTGTCACCAAATGTATTGAAGCGAACCCTTGGCGTTGCCACAGGAGGAAACAGATATGATTTCTGTGCATTCAGCTTGGTAATACTTCGTAGTGGATTGATGTTATCCAAAATCCAGATTGAGCGACCATGGGTTCCTACAACTAAATCATTTTCGTGAATTACCAGGTCGCGAATTGAAGTGGCAGGCATATTATTCCGTACCGATTGCCAGTTCTCACCTTCATCCGCAGAAAAATAAACTTCACGCTCCGTACCGGCAAATAGTAAACCCGGTTGTTTTGGATCTTCCCGCACAACATTCACGGGACCCACGTCATGCATTCCTTTGGTGATTTCTTTCCAGGTTACACCGCCATCATGAGTGCGATAGATATGCGGCTTCATGTCATTTTTACGGATTGCATTAACAGAAACGTAGGCTGTGTTGGCATCGAAATGCCCGGCATCCATCTGCGAAATCTTATCCCACGATTTAAGGGTTGGAGGCGTAACATCCTTCCATGTTTTTCCACCATCAACCGTTACATGCACAAGTCCATCGTCTGTGCCGGCCCAGATAATTTCTTTCTTCAAGGGTGAAGGTGCGAGGGCATAAATTACTCCACGCGGTTTCATGGTAGTTAAACTCTCCGTACGAAAATCGCCAATGTTGGCCGGCACCTCATATTGTTTACGGGTAAGATCGGGACTGATAATTTCCCATTGCTGGCCACCGGTTGTGGTCTTCCAAAGTACATTGGTGGCAAACAACAATTGATCAGGATCAGCCGGATGAAACAGCAAGGGCAATGTTCTCAACATTCTATAGTTGCCG
>DAOOCD010000437.1:0-1554 GCA_035408225.1 Cyclobacteriaceae bacterium
TATTAGATCATAACCTTTACCATTGTCGTCTTTATATTGTCTTACTAATCTCCAGCCATCCAGTGGAATGGACTTATTAAATTTTTGTACATTAATTAAGTGCGATTCAATTTCACGATCATTCGAGCATGAGGATGCGGCTAAGCAGATGATACAAAATATCCCCAATTTAATTATCAATGCACGACTATGTTTACTGTTTTAAATCAACAACACACCGGAATCCTACCGTTGCATTCCGCTCAAAGCCTTGTGAAACCCGCAGCAAGAATTGCCTGTAGTGCAATTCGCGCGGACCGCCCTGCACATACCACCAACTGGATGAAGGCTTGAAGTAGCTACCACCTTTTATTATAATGTAGCGATAACTTCCGTTTTCATATACATCATTAGTCAATTGCCAAACGCTTCCTACGAGGTCATAAAGCCCGAAGGGGTTTACTCCTTTTTTGTATTTACCAACCGCATATAATTCACCATTCCCCAGGTTGCAGTGTTGTGGATCAATGCCTTTCAGATTTTTTACGGTCAGGGTCTCGGTAACATACGTCTCTTCGCGCGTTACCGGCTTTGTTTGTTTCCACGGCCACTCATTTCCTGCAGGAGTCTGTGCTGCATACTGCCATTCAAGTTCAGTGGGTAATCGCTTTCCGGCCCAGGCAGCATAGGCATTTGCATCTTCATAGGATACAAAAGTCACCGGAAAGTTCTCTTGTCCTTTCGGGATTTGGTCGTTTACCCAATGCTTTAAAAAGTTTGCAGTGTCTGCAGGTTTATAATGGCTCGCATCAACGAAGCGTTTAAAAGCTGCATTGGTAACCAGATACTTGTCGATAGCAAAGGCATTCATTGAAATCGTTTCGCCCTCATGATCTTTAGGATATGGAATAAACTCATCGCCCTGGGTAAAATGAAACGTTAATTTTCCGGCCGGAATCAAAACCATCTCAGCCGGCAGTTTACCCGCAACCGGTGTTTTTTTTATTTCTGATACCAACCGTGGGGTGCCGGGCTTAAGAAAGAGAATCTGCTCATCCATTAATTCATCATCGCGAAAAGCCTGAACCACCAACTTGCCTTCGTACCTTCCCAATGTCCTTGACAGGTACAGTTCAAATTGATTGCCTGCCTGAACAATCACCGGCTCTTTATCATAAGCTGGATTACCTTTCCACACTTTGATTACTGAACCCGGTTTGCACTGACCGCTTAACCGATCGCCAGCAATCTGCACCTTTAATTCAGGCGTGAACCGGGCAATGCTGGAAACATTGCCTTCATTGTTAGTGCCTAAATCCCGCGCATCAAACCCATCTATATTCACTACACCATACAACTTGTTTCCAAGTTTCTTTACCTGCACTTCTTCGTGTTTCCAAAGATCAATCCATCGCGATTCTGCAGCGTCCATTTCGTATAAGGGTCCGGTATATCCTTCTGGCTTAAGACTCAAAATCGTATAGATGGTTTTATCCTTGCTGCTCCACGCATTTACCCACACGCTATCGCGGAGTGTAGGTATGAGCGGTGTGTAGTCGGAGGTAAATAAGGAAG
>DAOOCD010000438.1:0-1522 GCA_035408225.1 Cyclobacteriaceae bacterium
CATCTGCTGCGCATCGAGTATCGCCCTCGGGCATTGGTGATCGGGGCCTGGGTCTCGTCCATCACGCTGGCGATTTTTGTAGTCCTGGCGGCAATGGCCCGTCGCAAGTCCGCCGGCAGCGCAGCTAAAGCTACGCACTACAGCGAGGGAGGAAAATAATTGTGGGTCTTTCGTAAAAAAGTTGAATTGGGTCATGGAGTATTAGGTTAATAAATATACATCGGATTTAAGCCAAATCTGATAATGTTGAGTTTGCGAACCAAACATACAGAGGAGGCAGAAACCCGATGCATTTGGATACTATCACGGAACTTTTGAATCTGCAAAATTATAAAGCGGGGGTAGCGATAAATACCGATGATCGGATTTATGTTGTTTTGGAGAGGATAGAAGATACTCCCCCGATTTGTTCTGGGTGTGGCAAGGTTCATGGAATGTCTGTTCACAGTCGAGATGTTGTTATTGTTGAGGATTTGGGGATATTGGGCAAGCGGGTATTTCTTACGGTACCCAAGCGGAAGATCAAATGCGTTGAAGATGGTACGATAAGGGTCGAGGAGATTCCCTGGATCAGGAATCGCTTTACAGATCGTTTTGCAGAACAGGTATATAGACTTACCTCCATCACAACGAATCAGGAGGCAGGCTGGTTTCTGGGGCTTGATGATGAGACGGTTTACCGCATTGACAAGAGCAAGCTTGAGGAATTGGCC
This sequence comes from Cyclobacteriaceae bacterium, assembly GCA_035408225.1. Classification (GTDB taxonomy): domain Bacteria; phylum Bacteroidota; class Bacteroidia; order Cytophagales; family Cyclobacteriaceae; genus ELB16-189. The sequence continues at coordinate 714 of DAOOCD010000438.1, forward strand.
TTGGAGAAATTGGATCCAACTCCGGCTCCGAAACAGATGAGCGTTGATGAAGTTGCATGGCAAAAATGGCATAAATATGTCACCAATGTTGTCGATATTGATCAGAAAAAAGTTATTTGGAATCATAATGGCCGGGGCAAAATCACCCTCGACAAATTCTTCCGCAGTCTTGGGAAGGAGAATTGCGAGAATATTGAGGCCGTTGCCTGTGATGGCGCCAAAGGGTATTTATCCTCAATAAAGCACTATGCAAAAGAGGCCCTGGTTGTGCTGGATCACTTTCATGTCAAGAAATACCTCAATGATGCCGTGGACACCGTGCGCAAGGAAGAGTTGAAAAAAGCACGCCAACAGCAAAATGGCGAATTGTCTGAAATCCTCCACTGCAACAAGAGGTTCATCCTGATGCAGAACACCGTGACCAGAAAAAAGCAAAACCTACTGGAAAGACTGTCCAGCCTAAACGAAAAAGTTTACCAGGCTATGCTATTAAAAGAACAGTTTGTAGCTATCTATAAAGATCACAAGACCGCCCATAGATCCCTCAAAGAATGGATCGTTGCCGCGATCAGGTCAAACATCCCTGCATTTGTCGCACTTGGAAAGAAATTCTTCCGAAAAAGGCATTACGTCCTTAATTACTTCCGCCACCAGATTACAACGGCCATCTCGGAAGGAATCAATAACAAAATTAAAAGGCTGTCCCGAATGGCTTATGGTTATAAAAATGTTAGCTACTTCTTGCTTAAGATTCACCAGCATTGTGGGCTACTAAATCCGAGGCTTTCAACTTAAACACGAATGACCCA